>JBJTQS010000195.1:0-7964 GCA_046075765.1 Bacteroidota bacterium | reverse complement strand
CGGTGTTGTCATCGTTCTCCAACCAAGGCGAAATATGTTTGTGTGGCAGTAGGATGTTTATCGAGCGCTCCATCTACGAAAAATTCAAAGCCGCTTTTGTGGAGCAGGTGAAGCAGCTGCAGGTGGGTGATCCGTTGAATGATGCCAACCGCATGGGCGCCATTGTTTCGGAGCAGCACATGCACAAGATCCTCTCATACATTGATCTCGCCAAGCAAGAAGGTGGGACGGTTTTATGCGGAGGCACACGCCTTCATCCTGAAGGAGCAAATGCGAATGGATATTTCATTGCTCCAACGGTTATTGAAGGACTATCGTATGATTGTCGTACCAACCAAGAGGAGATTTTCGGACCTGTAGTCACCATCATGCCTTTCGATACAGAGGCGGAGGTGTTGCAATACGCCAACAGCACCAACTATGGCCTGGCCTCTACTGTATGGACCACCGACTTGAACCGTGCCCATCGTGTAGCTTCCAACATTCAAAGCGGCTTTGAATTTTTCATAGATGGAGCGCTCGACAAACATCCTACTGCCACACAAACATATTTCGCCTTGGTTGGAGAACGATGACAACACCGAAGTCTTCACTGCCTTTTCAAAATCACAATCGGCGAAGATGATGTTGGGATTCTTTCCACCAAGCTCCAGCGAAAGCTTCTTGAACATGGGTGCAGCCACACGCGAAATCTCCGCTCCGGTTTTGGTGCCACCCGTAAAGGAAATTACCGGTATCTGCGGATGTGCCGTGATGGCACTTCCCACCTTAGGTCCCAAACCGTGCACAATGTTGAGCACGCCCGCTGGCAATCCTGCTTCCATGCACAACTCCGACAACATATAAGCCGTCATAGGTGTGATTTCAGAGGGCTTGGCCACTACACAACATCCCGCAGCCAACGCAGGCGCTATTTTCCAAGTGAACAAATAGAGTGGCAGGTTCCAAGGCGAAATGCATCCTGCCACACCAATAGGATGTCGCAGCGTGTAATTAATCGCCGTACCCTCCATGCTGTGTGCAGCGGTATGATTATGCAAAATGCCGGTGGCATAAAAATGAAAGTTCTTCGATGCTCGCGGTATGTCAACCGCCTTGGCTAACCACAACGGCTTGCCGTTATCAATGCTCTCCGCCAAAGCAAGCTTGTCGAGGTCGCGATCTATCAGTTGCGAAATTCTTACCAATATGACCGAACGCTTCTCTGCCGAAGTGTTACTCCATCCCGCGAAAGCGGACTTAGCCGCTTGCACAGCCAACTCCACATCACGCTCATCTGAATCGGGAATATGGCTGTAAGTTTTCCCGGTAGCAGGGTTTACATTATCAATATAACTTCCCGAAACGGGAGCCACCAACGCGCCGTTGATGTAATTGCTGATCTTTTGCATACGATTAATTCGCGTCTATCAAAGTTTATTGAAACGACGCATGAAGGTTTGTCCGTTACTGTGCAACTGCAATAAATAAACACCGCTCGACAAACCACTGGTTTCAATGGTTACTGTTGGATTGTTGATAGCGGTTTCTCCGATAACGATACGACCAGACGGATCGCTGATGGAATACGATAAGCCATCCGTATATTGCTTCACTTGCAAGTGTAATTGGTGTTGAACTGGATTGGGTGCGATTTGGAAAACGCTGTTGGCCGATACATCCGAAACGCCATTGCTACCCGTGGGCACGCAACCGCCATACACATAAGTCACCACACGCTCGGTGTTCTGGTTCACGATATCTCGGATGTTATCGATGCAAATAACCGAATCGGTTACCGCCGAGAAATAAATGCGGCAAAGTGGTTGCGGAGAGGCCGAGCGCATAAGTGTTGAATCATGGCGGGAAATGGCAAATAAGGATGTGCCACCATTTATCAACCGGATGTCAACTGGGAATTCAATCGGATCAGCCAAGCTTACTACCGAAGAGGGATTGATGCCGCTAACCGTGAATTGGTACGCTTTGATGTCCGAATCAGAGCTTCGGATTTCAATGTCCATGAATCCGTTGGTGAAATCAACAGTTGTGATAGCGAGAGCAGCCGTATCGTTCGGATTTAGAATGTTCCGCGGAAAATTGCATTCGTTGGTGTTGGCTCCTGCTGGATGCGGTGCATGCGGTGTGTTGATGCACCACATCGCCAAAGCGGCATCATACACCGAAACCTGTCCATCGCCATTCAGATCGTAACAAGGTGCCGATGAGCCCGGCATGCTCTCGAGCATGTTGGCATATTCAAACACATCAACGCTATCGAGCGCCAAGTCGTTGTTCAGATTTCCATAGATGCCTGTGCCCGCACAAATGCCGTTACAATCGGGCACTGCCGCACCACCAGGAATCCCCATGCAATCTACAAACGGAGTGCAATTTGTAAGGATGGTGAAAGATGGAACACCTGCGGTATTGCGTGTGATCTGCAAACACACTTGCAGTGCATTGTTGGCATGGTTTATTTCGTAATGATTGAATGCATCGGGCAAATGGCGCGAGTTGATGATCACGGCCAAACGATACTGTCCATCTGGAACATCGGTGATATCAATCCATTGACACTGCGTGCCCACACCATACACATCATAACAACCTGCAGAGATGCCCATGTATCCGCAGTTGTAAGTCCCCCAACCACACAAGTCCATTACACAAAAGCCGTTTTTATGTCCGGCAGGAATCAGATTTCCGTTGTTGTCATATAAGCGATAATCACCGTATCCTTCGTAGTGGGCGTGCCCATGACAGTTCACTGTGTTGAACATGTTCGGATTGCCCGAGGGCGTTCCTACAATGTAATCAAGGTTGCCGATGTTATCTATTTTGGAAGTGAAAGAAATCACATAACGGTTTCCATATCCTGTAACACATCCCTCTGCCACATCGCAGGTACCCGCAGCAATGGTTTGCATCACAAGACTGCTAACAAAAGCAAGTGAATCGAATACCAGGTCTGGACCGGTACACCCTGGATTAGGTGCGTAAATACAACTTCCGTCGTCGATGGCAGCCAGCGGATTGAAGTTACATGCATTCGGATCGGTGCATCCCGATACAGGTCCCACATAGCTGAAAGAAAAATTCACGGTCCCTGTGCAGTTATCGTTGCTGTCTCCTATGCGCACGATATAGGATTGACCAGCCATGAAGATTACATCCAAGTCCGCTTGCAATCCGCAGCCGGCGTTATCGTTGTAAGCGTAGGTTCCGGGAGGGCCTTCATCACCCGACTGTGGGTTACAGGCAGAATACACCCAGATCTTGGTATCGCAGGTGTTGGTGCCGCAAGTGGTGGTGTTGTAAATGCCCGTTGTAGGTGCGGTGAAAGAATAATAGTGGTTATCGTAAATGGTGTTGTGGTTGCCCGCGCTGAGTGTAGAGGGTTGCGAGCAAAAAGAACCGGCAGGGCAATTGATCACCACTTGATCTTGAAAACCGTAGTTGTATCCTGTCGCGATTTGTTGTCCGTTCAAGTAGAGCCAATATCCGCCGGGCGCATAAATGCCATCGCCGTAGCTATCGTAAATGGTGAATATGTGGCATGAGTTGTTGGCGATGCAAATGGTGTCGCCCACCGAACCACCTGAATCAATTTGCGCACCGTTGATGTCGTTCAGCTCCCAACTGATCTCGTAGGGCCATGCATCGGGCACAATTTGCACGATGAGTTGCGAAAAACCCGGAGGACATGGATTGGTTTGCGCTTGTAGGTTGGTGATGCCAACGACGAGCAGCAAAAGGGATGGAATTATTTTTTTCATTTTAAAGTGAATTTGATCACATTAATATGTTTGCTTGATGATTTTCGCTTTGATGTCGGTAGATTCTACATGTAAGATGTAAACACCTGAATGCAGATGGTCCATTGATAGTGCTGTTTCACCAAATGCAATAGCCCCTTCATATACCATTCTTCCCAAGCCATCAAACAGCTTGAATGTTTTGCCGATGAGCTCTGTGGATCCTGAAAGATACACGGATGAATTAGTGGGATTTGGGTTTATCTGCAGCTGTATGTTTGCTATCGGCTCCGCTTGACCTGTGGTAGCGGAAGTGTAAACACGAATGATGTTGGTGCCTGTTACCGCCATCAATCCATTAGGTGCAAGGCTTACCCCACTGGTATTGTTTCCTGGCAACGGGTCGGTCCACATCAATTGCAAATCGTTGTTGAAAGCGTATAAGGTGTTGGAGCTGTTGGTTGCATATACCATTCCGTTGGCTGCCGCCGATAAACGGGGCGAGAAAACCGATGAAGCGGAAATGGTGATGGAAGAATCCAATACAATACCCATTTGCGGATCCAAGCGAAGGATTTTTCCGTTTGATGGTGCGTAAACAGAACCGTCTGATCCAACACACATATGGCTGAAGGGAGCATCGCCACTAATGGGTGTCGACCACAACAATGAGAGTGCCGTTCCATTGTCTAAAAATGCACTGATATTGTCGTTTTGCAGTTGCACATAAATCACACCATTGGGCCCAACCATGAGTGGACATTGCGGTATTGGACCGCCACCGCCGGATGAACTCACCACATGGCTGTACTTCTTGGTCCCGGTAGAGAGGTCGGTTGCCCAAACATAGGGTACTCCGCCAATCTGCTCAAAAGTATATCCTGTGTTGGTAGGCATGTAAATGCTCATCTCTCCACTTCCCGAAGCCATAGGAATCGTGTTTAGCTGCCATGCCATCTGTCCGTTTTGGTGATTGATCTTGTAGATTTTTTGGTTGCCCTCGATGAACAAATCGCCATCGGAATCGAATGTGGCGGTGGTGGTGATATAGGGCGCAACGGTAACATTGGCGGTCCACACCAAACTACCCGTATTCACATCCAATGCGTATAGCGTATCATTTGAGCTCTCGGTGTAACGAACCACATATACTTGCTCATTGCGCAATCCCATTGGAAGCGAACGGCCGTTGTTGTTGGTAACATCCACGCTCCAAAGCAGCGAGCCCGTTGTAAGGTCGTAACAAACCACAGGAGCGTAAGTCAAGCTGAAAAAACGCATGGTCACCAACCTGTTTCCCTCAATGAATGCCGGTGTGCCGAAGATGCCTGTTGCGTTCGACTGCCAATAAATGCTGTCGCTGGTGGGACCCGAAACATTGGAATATCCGTTACGACCGGGGTTACCTCCCCCGTTGTTCCAACCTGTGGAGAATTGAGCATTAACGCTGCCTGATAGGCACAGCCATAGAAGCAGGGTAGCAAAACATAGATTTTTCATTCGACTAAGAGATTCATGGTTTTGATGTAAATAAGTTTTTACCGCTTAACGCGGATGTAGTCATTCCAGGATTGGGTCTTGTATGCGTTGGTGCCGAAGTAGGGCAAGATACGACTGAGTGATGATGGAGGCAGGTAAGCCGGAATGGCTTCGATGAGTTGATTTTCCTCGTCCAGTATGACCAGCGAAGGCAACACCAAACTGTTTTTTGTGAAGGCCATGGCTAAGGGATGAAACGGCGGCGCACCCGGTTGCGTAGCAAAGGGCACGGTTTGTCCGTTAAACACGATGGTGTCGCGACTTTCGGCGTTGAAGCTTACCAGGCGGAAGGTGGAATCCGCGTACGCGAAAACGGTGGAATCGATGAAGGAGGCGCGTTGCATCACCTTGCAGGAGTTGCACCAATCGGTGAAGATGAACACCAGCGTTTTCATTTTCTTGGGAGGCACGGCGCGGAAAGCATCAACGGGCGATTGCCAGTTGAGCTTGTTCATCTGCGTATCGGTGGTGCTATCGCGGAAGGCTCTTTCGAACTGTTTTTCGAATTCGTTGTAATCGCTGTTGCGGAACACATTCTCTACGCTGAATATGAGCATGGGCTCTATGCGTTTCACATCGAGGTAGCCAGGTGCGGTGAGGTTGAGTTGGAAGCGGTTCTCTTCGCGGATGAAGCCGTTCATGAAGATCGTGCTGGGGTAGGACAGCTTGCCGCCGAGTTTCTCGAGGGCGAACTCATGCACGGTGCGTGGTTCGGGCGAAGTGGGTTTGTAGGTTTTACCCAGGAAGGTGATGGTGTCTTTGCCTTCGGCGTTGAACTTAACGGGGTAGAACTGGTTGTTGATGTATTGTGCGATGCCGGGATCGGAGTAGGTGGTTTTCATCATGTGCTTGCACCACCCGCACCAGTCGGTGTAGAAATCGATGAGCAGGGGCTTGGGCGATTTCTCGAAGGCCTTCATCGCCTCCTCTATGGTCATCCACTTCACCAGTCCGTTGGGGTCACCTGCAGGCACCTGCACAGCCGGGTTCTGCGCAACGGCTTGCGTAGCAAGGAATAGGGACAGCGAGATTAGCAGGGTGCGAAGCATAGGGAGTGGAGTGTAGTACGAAAATAGTGAAAAAAGTAAGCAGTACCTGTAACAGTGGCAGTACCTGTTGCAGGAGGCGGACAGCGGCGGCGGGAGGCGGTTGTGGTAGCAGTACCAGTAAACGGACGGCGGTGGCGGCTTGCTGCGCCGAAGGCGAGGAGGCAGCGCTAGTTGGCGGTTGTTTCGCTCAAATGGACGCAAAGGGCATTCGCAAAGGAACTTAAATGGATGTTTTTTATTGTTATCAATTAGTTTTCTTGTTGCCCTCCTTCGCGTTCTTGGCGCTTTTCTTCGTGTTCTTTGCGTGAAATTTATAAAGCTATATGTCAAAGGACACTATAATGGTTTTATTGGTGACCATCACGATTTACAAAGGTTCAAAGTATACGGCGTGACAATTGTTTTTCGTAATTTGGTCACACCATGAAAAAAACAAAGCTCTTCAGCATCATTTTCCATTCTGCTACTTTCGCCTCCCTACTGTTATTCTCAACCAACGCCATCGCGCAAGCGAAAAAGAAAGTCTTGTTTCTTGGCAACAGCTATACCGCATATAACAACCTGCCGCAATTAGTGGCTGATGTTGCATTGTCGGCCGGAGATACCGTTGTATTTTCCAGTAACACGCCGGGCGGCTACACCTTGCAAGGACATAGCACCAATGCCACTTCGTTGTCGCTCTTAACAGCGGGCGACTGGGACCATGTGGTGCTGCAAGAGCAAAGTCAGTTGCCTTCCTTTCCACAGGGCCAGGTAGCAACATCCTGCTTCCCTTATGCCCGTGCACTCGACTCGATAGCCCAATCGCTGAATCCCTGTGTGAAAAGTGTTTTTTATATGACCTGGGGACGCAAAAACGGGGATGCTTCGAATTGTGCCACATGGCCACCTGTATGTACCTATTCTGGAATGGACAGCCTGTTGCGCTTGCGCTATATGCAGATGGCTGTGGATAATGATGCGATGGTGAATCCCGCTGGAGCTATTTGGAGGCATATACGCAACAACCTTCCGGGGATTGAGTTATATCAAACAGATGAAAGTCATCCGAGCCTGGCTGGATCCTATGCCACGGCCTGCGGCTTCTACACGGTATTGTTCCGCAAAGACCCCAATCTGATTACAACCAACGCTGGATTGGATCCGTTGATGGCTGCCCAGATCCGACAAGCAGCCAAGGCAGTTGCGTTCGACTCTTTATCGACTTGGTTGGTTGGCGCCTATGATGCTCAGGCATCCTTCAACCATACTGCCAATGGACTTCAAATATCATTCGCGAACAACTCAACGTTGGCCAATGATTTTTGGTGGGACTTTGGAGATGGTTTTACCAGCAGCGTTACTAATCCTGTTCACACCTATCAAAACCCAGGAAATTATACCGTAACCCTACGCGCTTCCAACTGCTTCTCTCTAGATACAATTGCAAATGTCATTACCGTAGGAACCTCAGGTATATCGGAGTTGAACAGCCTACCATGGGTTTTTCCGAATCCGACTTACGACAAATTACAAATAACTGATTCCAATATTACCGGATTGGATGTTTTTTCGTTAGAAGGCAAATCACTTTTAAAAATAAATGAACCGGTTAGCGAACTCGACCTCTCAGCACTACCTGATGGATGCTACATGCTGA
>JBJTQS010000194.1:0-9676 GCA_046075765.1 Bacteroidota bacterium | reverse complement strand
CCGGAATCCTTGATGTTGATACTGCGTTTGAGCATCGACTCAACCAAATCACCTAGTGTGCCGAATACCGACATCAAAACCCCAACTACCATCCATTCACTCAACTCCAACTCTGCAAACAGTCGATGATTCACCATTGCTACAATCATAGATAGCGCTAACCCTCCGAAAAAACCTTCCCAAGACTTTTTTGGTGAAATCCGTTCGAACAGTCTGTTTTTTCCGAATCTGCTTCCTACGAAGTAAGCACCTGTATCGTTGGCCCATATATGTAAGATACAACCCATCAACAATCCTCCATGATATGTTATTCCATCTTCACCAGCTGGCATGAACGCCATGACTATCAACATTGAAACCGGAACTGCCAAATAAACGACTCCGATCATGGTACTGGCGATATTCAAAAACGGCTTCTCTTGTTTCCTGTAAAGCTCGAATATGAATACCAAGAATACTAAAGGCAGCAATAAGATGAGGGACTCAACCGAAAGCAATCGACATGTAATAAAATAAGTAATCGCACATAGTGAAATGCCGATTGAGAGGCCCATCACCTTCTGTGGAGCATTTCCAGCTACAGCAATCAACCTATAAAACTCAAGTGTTCCCAAAACCAACAGCAGCGCCATCAAGAAAAGAAAGGTCCATTGATTGGCCATGATGCAAGAAACCACAATGCCCGAGAAGAACAATGCGGTAATTGCTCGTTGTTTAAGATCAGTTAATTTCAATGGATTCAATAACTAATAAAGCATCTTTAACCTGAGCCTCTGGCACCAAGACCTCAATCTCACCCATAAAAGTATAAACTGAGTCGCGTCGATCGGAGCGGAATGACTCAATTCCGTTATCAGTTAAAACTGCTGTTACGATTTCTGCATTCACTGGCGACTGGGCCTTGTATACACAAATCCAATTATTGCTGTCGAGATTACCACCCATCCTTGTCGATCAGAAAAAGATAAAGCTCCAAAGGTCCTTGTGCTCCTATTACGGTTTCATTGCCAATGTCTGCAGTGCGCCCAGGACCCGTGATAAATGAAAGTGAAGAAAGGTTGAATTCTTCCTTTCTTGATTTCAATCCATCCAAAACATCTTTCAAGTCGCCCACCAATTGACTGGTGAAAGCTACCACCACATGAGCGTTTGCAAAGAATGGAAGGCTACGACCAGAAACGGATGCTGAAGAAACCACTATTGAACCGGTTCTTGCTATCAGGTACTCGCAAGACGATATTGCCACATCACAAACATGTAGGTTTTTATGCTCAGCACTTACATTGAATTCACACCTACGTAGAAAATCCAAAGGTGCATGTTCTGTACATACCAGATTACGCCATTGGTTTTTGTGAGCAATCTCCATCAGCACTTCTGCAAACTCGATTTCGTCCTTACAAAATTGAAAAAAGCCTCCAGCCTCACGAAAGGCTTTGGCAAAGGAATATTCAGGTACATCGGATACAGAATTGAAGATGGATTGATGATAATCCGCTCCCGGTGTAGGCTCTGGAGTTTTTGAAATCAGAGACGCCCTGAGTTTCTTCAGTACTTTTTCCCTGGTAAGGCTTTCCTGCATATTAATGTAATCAAGAATTATAGGACAAAATAACCGCCTAAAACCCTTTAAATTACAATGATGCGCAATCAGTTTTCAGCAGTTGATTGTGAGTTTCCTAATTGATCATCTGAAGAGTCTGTACTCACGCTCTGAGGTATTTCAGACGGGAGTACGGTTTCCTCTTCTTCGAAAGGTCTTTTTCCGAAAATCTGCTCCAAATCCTCCTTAAAAATCACCTCCCTATCCAGCAAATGGCTCGCCAATTGCTCTAATTTCCCTTTGTTTGCGGCAAGTATTTCTTTGGTACGGATGTAACAAGCGTCGACTAATTTACTTACCTCCTCGTCTATTGTTTGAGCTGTTTTTTCGCTGTAAGGTTTTGAGAAATTATAGTCCTGTTGCCCAGAAGAGTCGTAATAGGAAATGTTTCCTATTTTCTCGTTTAAGCCGAAAATGGACACCATCGCATAAGCCTGCTTGGTGATTTTTTCCAGATCACTGAGTGCACCGGTTGAAACCTGTCCGAACATAACCTCTTCAGCTGCCCTGCCTCCCAAAGCCGCACACATCTCATCCATTATTTGCTCCTTGGTGGTAATTTGACGCTCTTCTGGTAAATACCATGCCGCGCCCAAGGAATTCCCTCTGGGAACAATAGATACTTTTATCAATGGGTGGGCATGCCGTAACAACCAACTTACCGTTGCATGACCGGCCTCGTGAAATGCAATCACTTTTTTCTCATGCGCTGAAATGATCTTGTTCTTTTTCTCAAGTCCTCCAATCACTCGATCAACAGCATCCAAAAAATCTTGTTTATCCACCAAGCTTTTGTTGCGACGTGCGGCAATCAGCGCAGCCTCGTTACAAAGGTTGGCAAGGTCAGCGCCAGAGAAACCGGGAGTCTGCTTGGCCAAGAAGTCAATGTCTACTGTAGAATCCGTCTTTACTGGCTTCAAATGAACCTTGAAAATCTCTTTTCTGCCATTCAGATCTGGTAACTCAACATAAATCTGTCGATCAAAGCGGCCAGGACGAAGCAAAGCGCGGTCTAACACGTCAGCCCTATTGGTAGCTGCCAGAATAATTACACCACTATTAGACCCGAACCCATCCATTTCCGTCAAAAGCTGATTCAAAGTACTCTCACGCTCGTCGTTGGCACTGAAAGAAGGGGCTTTGCCTCGTGCTCGACCAATTGCATCAATCTCGTCAATGAATATGATTGCTGGAGCCTTTTCCTTGGCTTGTCTGAACAAATCGCGCACACGGCTTGCTCCAACACCCACAAACATCTCAACAAAATCTGAACCAGAGAGCGAGAAGAAAGGAACTTGGGCCTCACCTGCAACGGCTTTTGCAAGGAGCGTTTTACCTGTACCAGGAGGTCCAACCAATAAAGCACCACGCGGTATCTTTCCTCCCAAGGAAGTATATTTTTTAGGGTTCTTCAGGAAGTCAACGATTTCCATCACCTCCACCTTGGCCTCCTCCAAACCTGCAACATCGTTGAAAGTCACTTTTACTTGCATGTCCTTGTCAAAAAGCTGTGCCTTGGATTTTCCAATATTGAAAATCTGACTGCCACCGCCACCACCGCCCATTCGTCTGAAAAGAAACATCCAAAGAAGCACTAACAGGATTATCGGGAACAACCATGTCAGGAAAAAATCGAATAAGCTGCGCTCATTGTTGTTGTACTTGATGGCAATCTTTTCGTTCTCGGCAAAGCCTTGTTGAGCTTCTTCCATCTGTTTGTCAAATGAGCCAACATCACCAATCGTGAAGAAAAAATGCGGGCCATCGTTAGGAGTATCTCCGATGGCTTTTTTTGCAACTGCTTTGTATTTGTCCTGATTGAGTTTGTCTTTGCGTATGTAAACATTAACACGCTCCTTGTTGATCACTTCAATACGGTCCACATCATGGGGAAGCAGCATCTCATTTTTGAACTGAATCCAACTGGTTTCCTTGGATTGGCCTCCGAGGTCCATGAAATTCACGGCAAAAATTATAAGTATCAGGATGGCATAAATCCAATAAAAATTAAAGTTGAATTTTCCCATTCCTTTCTTGGAAAACTTGTTTCCTCCTCCTTGGTCGCCACCGCTGGCTTGGTTGTTCGAATCAGACATTTTATTGGTATAAGATTGTTAGCATAGTCAACATCCATGCCATGTGAAAGAAAGTGACAATAACGGCAAATAAACAATGGTGGGGCGGGAATGTTCAGCCAATTGTAGTTGTTTTAGCGTCGGCCCAAAAACGCTCAATACCGTAATACTCCCGTTGTTCGTGCAAAAATATATGGACAACAACATTGATATAATCCAATAAGATCCATTCCGCATTTGCAAAACCTTCACGGAATGAAGGACGCTCACCAATTGTCTTAAAAACCTCATCCTCAACCGAATGTGCAATCGCATCGACTTGGGTATTGGAATCTCCATGACAAACAACAAAATAATCGGCTATGGAAGTACCAGTGGATTTAAGGTCCATAACCACCAAATCCTTTGCTTTTTTCTCTTGGGCACCCAAAACAATAGCATCTAAAAGGCTTATTTGGTTTGTAGATTTTTTGACTGAAGTTTTCTTGGCAGCTCTTTTGGTGCTAACGGGCATCTATCTATTGAATAAGTTTGTACAAATTTAACTCTTTTTGCTTCATGCTGCAAATCAGCCACTAAGCCATCAAATGAACACAAACAGTGATCTTATAGTTTTGGATGAAGTGGATTCAACGAATCGGTTTGCTCAAGAACTATTGCAAACATCCGCTAAAGTAAAAGAAGGAACTGCCATATTGTCCTTTTACCAAACATCAGGAAAAGGGCAAAAAGGTAATGTCTGGGAAAGCGAACGTAGAAGTAATATGCTAGCCTCGGTTATATTGTTCCCGAATTTCCTTGAGCTATCCAGTCTGTATCTGATTAACCAAGTTGTTGCACTAAGTGTTTGTAAAGCTTTGGCAGACCACTCCGGCTACGAATTCAAAATCAAATGGCCGAACGACATAATCTTTGGAGAGAATAAAATCGCCGGTATCCTGATAGAAAACTCAATTCGAGAAAAAAGGTGTACAAATAGCATAGTGGGGGTTGGAATTAATTTGAATCAGGAAGTTTTCAAGAACTACGTGCCCAAAGCGATTTCGCTCAGGAGTATCACCCAAAAAACCATCGATTCCATTCCTGAATTCACAATTAAATGGCGAAACATACTGATTGAATATTTTGAAATGATCAGAAATGGTGATGAGCAAAAAATCATCGAAACATATTCCCGATTACTTTTCGGGTTGAATGAAAAAAGGGAATTCGAATACGACGGATTAAAAACCTTTGGGATTATCAGAGGTGTTACAAAAGATGGCTACTTAAAAATGGAAACAGATTCTGAAATCCGTGAGTTTGGAATAAAAGAAATAAAGTACTTGTTTAAGCGATAATAAACAGGGTGATCACGACCATTTTTCAGGTGCTTCCTTCCAAACCTTTAAACGGTCCAACTCACTTTCATTGATAAAGCCCAAGCGTGAAGCACGTTCAACTAAAACATCGTAGTTACTCAATGAGTAGGCTGGACAAGAAATTGCTTTGAAGGCATCCACTGCTACAGGGAAGCCGTAAGTGAAAATCGAAACCATTCCTTTTACAATCACACCAGCATCACGAAGCGCATTGACGGCCTTGATACTGCTTTGTCCAGTGGAAATAAGATCCTCAACCACCACGCAAGTCTGACCAGCTTTAATCTCTCCTTCAATTTGATTTTTGGTTCCGTGGTCTTTAGGTGCAGGCCTGACGTAAACAAATGGAAGTCCCAAAGATTCAGCAACCAATGCACCCTGGGCAATTGCACCCGTTGCCACACCCGCAATTAAATCGGGACTGCCGAATTTCTCATCAATCAGTTTAACTAATTCCTGACGGATGAAGGTTCTTATCTTAGGATGACTAAGGGTGATCCTGTTGTCACAATAAATTGGAGATTTCCAACCTGATGCCCAATTGAAAGGTTCAGAGGGTGAAAGCTTCACTGCTTTAATTTGCAGTAGGAAATCAGCTATATTTGTCGCGGTTGATCCAATACCCATGACACAAAAGTACAAAGTTTTCCTGAGCGATACTGAATTGGAGTTTAAAGAGTGCGGTTCAACTGAATTAAAAAGTGAAATCGAAATTTCACGCGAGGACATCATGCGTATTTTGGAGAAGAGAGTGCCAGCCTCTCGTATTTCAATCTTGTCTGAAAATCCGGAAATTGACTTTCAGAAATTTTGCACTAATTTCATATGTATTGATGCTGGTGGCGGACTGGTGTATGATGCCCTATCAGAAAGTTATATCATGATTTTGAGAAATGGCAATTGGGATTTCCCAAAAGGCAAAATGGATCCAGGCGAAGATCCTCAAAGCACAGCGATAAGGGAGGTTGAAGAAGAGTGTGGTATCAACGGTTTAAGCATAATTAAAGAAGCTGGCGTTTCCTATCATGCATATTTGCTAAAGGGCATGCCGGCATTAAAAAGAACCTTTTGGTATCAAATGAGATGTGATGGTATCAAATCACCATCAGGTCAGATTGAAGAAGGAATAACTCGTGTGGAGTGGATTCCAAAAGAAAAGGTTTCTACTTATTTGAAAGACAGCTATATCTCCTTGAAGCAATTATGGGCTGAATTCAATTGCTCCGGCCAGGATAATCCTTAAGTGCGTTTTCAAGGCACTTCATAGCCTGGCTCAAAGATTCTTTATTTAGCACATAAGCCAAACGAACTTCATTTTTTCCTTTATTGGGTGATGAATAAAAACCTGTTGCAGGAGCCAACATCACCGTTTGATTTTCATAAGAAAATGATTCAAGGAGCCACTGACAGAAACGGTCTGAATCGTCTATGGGTAAACGGGCAATCACATAGAACGCACCACTTGGTTTAGGACAATATACACCGGGCATTTTATTTAGAGCCTCGACCAAAAAATCCCTCCTCGATACATATTCACTCGATACAGATTCAAAATAAGAATCAGGTGTGTCAATAGCAGCTTCGGCAGCGATTTGACCGTAAGAGGGGGGACTCAATCTTGCCTGTGCGAATTTCAATGCTGTTGACATCACAACTTTGTTTTTGGAAACCAATGCCCCGATTCTGATACCACAAGCGCTATACCTTTTGGAAACACTATCAACCATGATGGCATGTTCCTCCAATCCTGAAAGCGACATCACCGAAACATACTCATTGCCATCATAACAAAACTCCCTGTAAACCTCATCGGAGAATAAAAACAAATCATATTTCAAGCATAAGTCACGTAACGCTTCCAATTCAGCTCTGGTATATAAATACCCTGTAGGATTTCCAGGGTTACAGATCATGATGGCCTTCGTACTAGGATTTATCCTTTTTTCAAATTCGCTAATGGGAGGCAAGGCAAAACCTGTTTCAATTGAAGATTCGATTGGGCAAATACGTACACCGGCTTGGGTCCCAAAACCCAGATAATTGGCGTAAAATGGCTCAGGAATAATGACCTCATCGCCTTCATTCAAACAAGTCATCATGGCGATTTCAATGGCCTCAGAACCACCTGTGGTAACCATGATATCGGAGTAATCGAGATTGATGCCAAACTTCGAATAGTAACCAACCAGTTTTTTCCTATATGACTCATTTCCTGCTGAATGGCTGTATTCAATCACTTTCAATTGGTTATTTCTAACCGCATCCAACATGATCTGTGGCGTTTCTATATCGGGCTGTCCAATATTTAAGTGGTAAACCTTACGACCTTCCTTTTTTGCTTTTTCAGCATAGGGAATCAACTTTCTAATTGGTGAGGCAGGCATGGAAATGCCCTTGTTAGAGATTTTCGGCATGGTTTCAAATAAAACACCCCCACGGATACCATGGGGGTGCAAATCTAATGTTTTAATCGCTGAGCTCAGTTCTTTGGATTTTCCATCGGCCTAGCCTCAGGTGTATTTGCAGGTGTTGCGGGTTTAATTACCCCCTTGATATGGAGGACAATTGGACTGTCAGGGGTGTTGGTGATAACCGTAACCGTTTTGTCCTGCAATCCCATCTTTCCAGCAGAATCAAAAGTAACCTTGATGGTTCCCTTTTCACCCTTTTTTAATGCCTGAGTTGGGAATTCTGGAACAGTGCAACCACATGAGCCTTTGGCTTGTGTGATCGTCAACGGTTCTTTACCGGTGCTGGTGAATTGGAATTCATGATGAACTTTGTCTCCTTGCTCTATTGTACCATAGTCGTATGTCAACTCGGCGAATTTGATACCCGCAACGGATGACTTTTCCGTTTGCGCAAGCGAAACAGAAGAGCAAGCCAAAACTAACAACGATATGATTAAACCCCTCATGGTTGTGTGTAATTAAAAGTTATTTTCCTTTTTCAACCGGGGCCGTTGGGCTCTCTTT
The DNA here is from genome assembly GCA_046075765.1 of Bacteroidota bacterium. GTDB lineage: Bacteria > Bacteroidota > Bacteroidia > AKYH767-A > OLB10 > JALRAP01. The sequence continues at coordinate 1,662 of JBJTQS010000194.1, read as the reverse complement.
CTTAAGTGGCATTTGGTCGCCGCTTTGGTCGGGCTGAGTTACAGTTCCCTTGATGGTGATAACCTTTTCGGCGGTGTTGGCGTTAGAGCTAATGGTAACGGTTTTTGTAAATGGACCAGGTCGCTTTGTATCGTATTCCACGTTAATGGTTGATGACTGACCTTTGCCAATTGCTTCTTTTGGCCAAGTTGGAACGGTGCAACCACAAGAACCACGTGCGTTGGTGATGATAAGAGGCTTCTTACCAGTGTTGGAGAACTTGAACTCATACTTTCCATTGCCACCGTACTCGATGGTTCCGAAATCATGAACATCCTTTTCAAACACGATCTCAGGTGCATCTGGATCGGCGACTTTTTGATCGGCTTGTGCCATAGCGGTAAACGTAGCACCCAGCACGATAAACATGGAGCAGATAATCTTTTTCATTTGTTTTTTGTGTTTAATTAATATTGTAAAGGTAGATTGATTGTTTATTCTAAGCAAGGGGCATTCCATATAACGTGCCAAAACTACCCTTGTAACAATGAATTTAAAATGAATAAGCCTTAAACATCATTAAATGTTGATATAAACAGTTGTTTTTCAAAATCTTGAATAGGTAGCCCGATGCCACGAATAGTGACCGAATTTTAGGATATTTGTTGTGTTGAAATTAATAACACCAATCTTTTCCTGATTTATGGAGATTCCAAAGAATTACGAACCTGTTGCTTCCGAAGAAAAATGGTACCAATATTGGCTGGATAATGGGTTTTTCAGATCCGTACCAGACCATCGTGAGCCTTACACTATAGTAATTCCTCCTCCTAATGTAACTGGAGTTCTGCATATGGGCCATATGCTCAACAACACCATACAAGATGTCTTGGTAAGAAGGGCTCGCATGATGGGCAAAAACGCTTGTTGGGTTCCAGGGACCGACCATGCGTCAATCGCCACAGAAGCCAAGGTGGTTGCTATGTTGAAGGAAAAAGGAATTGAAAAGAAGGATCTTTCCAGAGAAGAGTTTTTGAAACATGCTTGGGACTGGAAAGAGAAATACGGTGGTATTATCCTCGAACAGCTCAAGAAACTTGGCGCGTCCTGCGATTGGGAGCGCACACGTTTCACCATGGAGGATGATCTATCGGAAGCTGTAATAGATGTTTTCATAGACCTCCACAGCAAAGGGCAGATTTACCGCGGGACCAGAATGGTGAATTGGGATCCAGCCGGAATGACCGCCGTTTCAGATGAGGAGGTAATACATAAAGAAGTTGACTCTTCCCTGTTCCACGTTCGATACTCCATTGAAGGCACTGACGAATGGATAACAATAGCCACCACTAGACCTGAAACCATACTTGGTGATACCGCAATTTGTGTGAACCCAACCGACCCGAGATATTTATCAATGCATGGAAAACATGCAATTGTCCCTATTGCTAACAGAAGAGTTCCCATCATTACCGATGAATATGTTGCCATGGATTTCGGTACGGGTGCACTGAAGGTTACACCTGCTCATGATGTGAACGATTACCAACTGGGCATAAAACACAAGTTGGATACGATTGATGTCTTGACTCCAAATGGCAAAATGAGTCAAGCCGCAAGACATTACATTGGGGAAGACCGTTTCGATGTCCGGAAGAAAATAGTTAAAGACTTAGACGCTGC
>JBJTQS010000193.1:0-3259 GCA_046075765.1 Bacteroidota bacterium | reverse complement strand
CTAACATGTAAAATCACGGAGCAAATTGACAAAGCGTCTCAACCTTGGCAATGTCAAAGTGCATCCACTCCTCCACCTGCAATGAGAAGCCAACGAGCGATGATGTACTCATGTGTGCTATGTTACCATGAAAATAGTCTGCCAGTTGTGTCATTGAAGGATTGTGACCAACCATCAAAACAGAATCAACATTGTTAGGTATGTCGGAAACAACACGCATTAATGTCTTCAAGTCAGCCTCGTAAATTCTTTGATCAAGAGTTATTTTGTCATTACCAAATCCCATGATTTTAGAGAATACCAACGCCGTGGAGTATGTCCTTACGGAAGGGCTAGCAAGTACCATGTCTGGCATTGGAGTAACTGCACAGAACATGGTAGCAATCCTTCGAGCCTCTTCAACCCCGATTGGATGAAGTGGTCTATCCATATCGTCCAGGTTAGCCCAGCCCTTTTCGGCCTTGGCATGCCTCAATAAGTATAAATATTTCTTTTTCTTGATACTCATTTGCTTTTCTTCAAAGTAAACCTGAATGTAGTTCCCTTTCCCAAGTTGCTTTCAACTGTTATTCGCTCTCCGTGTGCTTCCAAAATATGCTTAACAATAGCTAACCCCAGTCCAGTGCCACCCTGATCGCGAGAACGGCTCTTGTCTACACGATAAAATCGCTCGAAAAGACGGGGAAGATGGTGACCTTCAATACCAATTCCATCGTCGGAGACAGAAACCGTGACAAATTCCCCCTGATCTGATACTTCAATCCAAGTTATTCCGTGTTCCTTACCGTATTTTATGGAGTTAACCAGTAGGTTGACCAATACTTGTCGAATTAAGTCTTTATCGCCAATCACATAATGACGAGACTTTTCAGGATCACGTAGCAGAAGAGAAATATATTTCTCTTTGGCCTTGAATTCCAATGACTCTATTACTTCCGATGCAAGCTCTGCAACTTCGAAAGTACGAGGCTCCAACATCAATTCCCCTCCTTCAAGTCGACTGATCACCTCCAAATCATCAACGATAGAAATCAACCGCTCGATGCCTTTTGATGCTCTTTGCAAATAAAGGATGTTTACGTCCATATCCTCTATACCGCCGTCTAACAAGGTATGGATATAACCTTGAATAGTGAAGATAGGGGTTTTAAGTTCATGGGAAACATTTCCAAGGAACTCCTTTCGAAAGACCTCCATTTCCTTTAATCGGTCGATTTCCTGACGCTTTTCCTTTTCCCAATCAACTAATATCTTATTGATCTCGGGTATAATTTCATGATCCTTCAGCTTTCGCGGAATAAAACCTACTGAACCGCTTCTGAGATGCAATATGTTGTTGTAGATGGAACGGATATTCTGATAAAAATATCTATCTAGGGAGTAATTGATGATCAGAAATGAGCAAAGCCAAATGATCAGGAAATAGATTATGGCCAATACAGGATATTGCCATCCTTTGGATACCAACACGAATGCCAATTCGGCCACAATCGCCAAAAAAAGTCCCGTGAAAATGCTTAATTTCCTTGGCCTAAATAAACTCAATGAAGGGTCTTCAATTACCTGTTTCACACAAATTTAAAGAAAATAGTGAAACGGCTATAGATCGTACTTATAGCCTACGCCTTTTATGGTCTTGATGGAGTCGTCGCCTAACTTCTCACGTATCTTACGTATGTGAACATCAATCGTTCTATCACCTACAATAATGTCATCTCCCCAAACTTTATTCATGATTTCATCCCTGGTGAAAACCTTGCCAGGCTTGGAAATTAGCAATGATAAAAGTTCGAACTCTTTTCGAGGGAACATCAGCTCTTGGCTCTTATAGGTGACCGAGTATTTTTCACGATCTATAACCAGGTCGCCGATACGCAAAGTATCATCTGCACCATTGCCTCCTACCCTTCTGAGCAAACCTTTTATGCGGCTTACCAAAACCCGAGGTTTTATAGGCTTACTGATGAAATCATCAGCCCCAACATCGAATCCTGCAATTTGTGAATAGTCCTCGTTTCGGGCAGTTAAAAACGCAATAAGCGTATGATTCAGTTCTGGATTGGCGCGAATAGTCCGACAAGCTTCAATGCCGTCCATTTCGGGCATCATGATATCCAAGATAATCAGGTGGGGCTTAATTTCAGTGGCCTTATCAACCGCTTCTTGGCCGTTCTTAGCCACATAAACCTGGTATCCCTCTTTTTTGAGGTTGTATTCCATGAACTCCAAAATATCCGGTTCATCGTCAACTAAAAGTATTTTTATCGAGTCCGGATTCATGGTTTTTTGATTGGTGCAAAGTTATACGGACTTGCTAGCCAAAATGTTAATTAAATGTTAATTAATAGGTAAATGATTGTGAGTATGGCGATTCTAGTGGCAGTACCAGTAACAGTGGCAGTAACAGTAGTCCGAAAGCTATCGGGCACTGGCGATACGAAGTAACAGTAACAGTGGCAGTATCAGCAGACGGGGGATGAGGCGTTATGCAGTACTAGTAGCAGTTACATTAGCAGTGAGAAGTATCACATATCACTTGTCACTTGTTACTTTCCGCCTGTCACTTCACACTTTTATATTGTAAATTAAATATTGAAGCAAGAATTAAATAAATTATGCTTTGCCGCCAATCAACTATTTTTTATTGCGTTGCTTACTTTTTCGCTTTATGGGATCTGAGTGAAAGAAATACCGCAGATCAAGAGTCAAGTAATTACCTTTTAGGTCAATGTACTCATCTGGACCATAATCGGTTGTTGGCCGTTTGAAGAAAGAACGCATAATGGAATTGAAAGGCCGATTATAAGAGGCGCCGAGGTAAAAATAACCAGATTCAGCAGTTCTGTATTCCCATCCGATATTGGCTAACAACGATGATGAAAACCACGACAACCGGGATGAGGAATGAATGAAACGGTCGCTATAGGTTGCAATGTCGGATGGGTAAAAATCGGCCGCAACACCCATCGAAACATCCATGTAAACCTGGTCGGAGAGTTGGATGAAAACAAGAGCCTGAACAGGAATCTGATAACTGACCAACTTGAAATTTGTGCTTTCCGAACCTGTGGAATCCGACATATCCAATTGGTAATTCCTTCGAACGAAATTGATGCCTGTTTCCAAAGACCATGATTCTGACAATCCCGCCCTGATTACCATGCCAAGGCAGTACCCTGACTCAGGCGAAATTTTGAAAAACGCTGAATCCTGATAAATAAGCTGTGGAATTGTATCGTAATACTCGGCATCCCATAAT
>JBJTQS010000192.1:0-4241 GCA_046075765.1 Bacteroidota bacterium | reverse complement strand
GCTCCCTTTTTTGCGCTCCGGACGGGAATGACTTCGTCGGTCCCTTGTTACCCGTTACAGGGAACCAAAACAACTATCCGCCTGCGGCGGATGAGCGAAAATCGCTGCAAATAAAAAAGCGAGCTTTTTTATTGCTCGCTTTCTTTTCGCTTGACCGTTGTTTTGGTCATTAAGCGGTCCGGACGGGACTTCTTATTGCTTGATTGTCAATGATTTACAAGCAATTACGGCTACTCGATTTTTCATTCGGGCTACTGTTTTCGGAGATTCGGGCTTTGTCGGGCTAATAACCAAAAACACCCGGATTCAGGGTCCTTTTTTTGGCCTCAAATCCCCCTCAATGCCCTCCAAATCTCCACCATCGCCTCCGCCATCGCCTTCGTTGGCACCACCGCGGCCACCACTATAGCCGCCTCCATCACCGACGCCGCCATCGTGGTTGCTGAAGGCACTGGATTTGGCAGGACCGCCCTGTAGGCCACCGCCCCAACCACCACCACCGCCGGCCTTCCGTTTACCTTGAAAATGGAAGAGGAACCACCACCACCACCGCTCACATTGTTGCCTGCATTCGAACCTAAACCTCCTGATTCACCCACGGCTATGCGCAGCGTTACTCCTGACTGCAGTTGAACATAGCAACGCATACGGGCGCCCAGTCCACCGCTGTGGCTGAGATTGCTGGAAGCGCCTCCTGTAGCTCCATTGCACTAAATCAAGTACCATCCTGTGGTTGGAATGGTATACGTATGAAACGCATTGGCCAGGTAATTGAAGTTTTGATTGACTTGCTGTGCACGGGTTCCCGAAGCGATGAGCATTAGGATCAGGATTGCGTGGGTGGGCAGATTCTTCATTTCAAGAATTCGGGTTTATAGGAATGCAAAAGGTTCAAGGCCCTGATTGGACCCTGAACCTCCAAGATGTTTGTAGAGAATAATTGACTTAAATCAATTCGATAAAGTTTTTTTATTGTACAGCCACCTTCACGTTCCTCAATTCATCACCCGCCACCAATCGCACCTGGTAAAGGCCCGCAGTGGCTTGTTTAAGATCAATGGATGTTTGCGAAGTTTGGGCGGGAATGATGGTTTGATAAACCAATCGTCCCTCGGTGGAATAGACTTCCAGCGTGGCGTCGGTTTCAACTGATGGCATACTCAGTGTGAACTGTCCGTTGGAAGGATTTGGATAAACAGAAATATTCTGCAATGCAGGTGCTGTCAAACGAGGTCCAATAGATGAAGCATTTGATGCTTTCAGCGTAATCGTTGCACTTGAACCGTTGCCTATGCAGTTGGATGCGCGGACGGATAAGTTCGCACGGGTGAAGCCGGGAAGTGCTTCCAAATGTATTTGAGAAGTACCTTGTCCGCTTACTATGATAGCCGTGTTGTTGGATACACTCCAGGTGTAGGTGGCTCCGGGGATTGATGCTACAGAATAGCTACCCGAAATATGCGGAGCTGCAGGTCTGGTGATTTGCAAAGGACCCGTTGGAGGTGTGTTAAGTACCGTGATGGGTCTGCAGACGCTAGCTCCCGCACCGCAGGCGTTCACCGGCGTTACGCAGATGTTGCCGCCACTGAAGTTGTTGCCGAACTGAACCGTGATACTGTTCGTGGTAGAGGTTCCCGTTGCGCCTGAAGGCAAGGTCCACTGATAGGAAGTGGCAAAAGGCACCGAACGAACCGTAAAGGTTTGAGACGTGTTTTTACATACCGCCAGTGTGCCGATTGATGCCGTACTGCCGGTAATCATATTGCCAAGGAGTGCCGCAGGCGGAGCCACGATTATACGAGCTACGTATTTGACACATCCCACGCGGATGGAATCCGTTGTGTTCTCGGTATATGTTCTTCCGTTAATCGGATTGGTATAACTGCCGCAGGATACGATGGCGGTATCGATGCGGGTATAAGATGTACAGGATTGTAGACCGAATGAGAGGTCCAGTATTCGGATAACACTATTGACGCTATCACGGAAGGTATAGATTCCTGCAGCGCTGTAGCTCTCGCCGTTCGCAGGCCACGTGTAAGGATTGAACGGTGTATTAACAACATCTGTTTGGGTGTTCGGTCCGGTTATGGTAACTACACCATTGCCGGAGTTGTTGCCGGGAAGTTGCACAAGCCCGTTTGTGTTGGCGATTGGGGAAATGAAAGAACCGCCACCACCACCACTGCCGCCACGCAGAGGATATGAATCGTCTGAGTGAGACACCGTGAAACCAGCACCGCCACCGCTGTAGCCCCCTCCACCACCGCCTGATCCATTATAATATATCGTGACGATGCCGTTATTGTTAACCCAAGCGCCTTTGCCGCCTTCTCCTCCTCCGCCCCAGCCACCATCACCACCGGGGTGTCCACCTCCGCCATAATTCCCGCTGAGGTATGCTTGCCCGCCCCAAGCACTAACAATTGATTGTCCGCATGTTCCTCCGTCGATATAATATCCGGCGCCACCTCCACCGGTACCGGCGCCATTGCTTGATCCACCGCCACCACCGGCTGCTCCGGCCGAACCTCCCGTTTGACCATCGTATTTTCTACCCGGTGTGCCGATTTGAGTCACTTGAGCCGCGTCCCCATCACGAGCATTTCCCGCACCTCCGCCGCCGCCGGCAATCAATACAGGTAGGTAGGAATTTCCATTTGCCAGAACAATAGATGAAGCGCCACCTCCTCCAGCTCCATTTGGATTTTGTTGTGAGGTATTGACTACAGATTGCCCCGCACCGGCCACTGCAATGCGCAGCTGCTCACCTTCATTGAAAAAGTAATAACAGCTCATGCTTGCTCCCTTGCCTCCTACATGGCTGTCGCAGGAACCACCTTCGCCGCCTTTGGAGGTAAGCAGGTAATAACCGGAGACCGGGATGGTGTAAGTTTGGAAAACAAATCCTTGAAAGGTAAAGGTTTGGGTGTTTTGCTGAGCTAGGGTCATCGAGCCAAGATGCGTAAGAAGTAGTGCAAAGAGGATGATTTGCTTTTTCATTTTTTGATTTTCTTTTTATCTGTTTGAAACATGTACTGGATGCAGCGATTTCGCTTTCTTCCGCTTTGAAGTTACTAATTATTGGTTTATGAATGCGGTTTAACTCCTTTTCTCATTCACCTTTTGGCAATTAAACCTAATGTTTCGCGGTCTAGCGTAGGTTTATTGCTCATTATTTCAAAAGTAACCAATTCCTCCAACGAGTATCAATTGGGCGTGGAGGACGCACCCCAATCCACACCATCGAGGGGGGCAAATCGGCGTAAAACGCACCTAAAAACGCACCTAAAAAGAAGAGATGCCCCGAAGGGCCTCTCTATCTACTTGAAAATCAGCGATCCGGACGGGAATGACTTCGTCGGTCCCTTGTCACCCGTTAAAGGGAACCAAAACAACGATCCGCCTGCGGCAGATATGCGAAAAATTGCTCCCAAATAAAAAAGCGAGCTTTTTTATTGCTCGCTTCATTTTCGCTTGACCGTTGTTTTGGTCATTAAGCGGTCCGGACGGGACTCGAACCCGCGACCCCATGCGTGACAGGCATGTATTCTAACCAGCTGAACTACCGAACCAAATAATAAGTAATATAAAGAACTAAATCAATTCGGCATGTATTCTACTCCGTCCGCCTTCGGCGGAAAACTACCGAACCGTTCCAATTAAATTTGGAGGCACAAAATTAGTGAATTTTATCTTTGATTTACAAGACTTACCCTTTTCAAAATAATAAGACTTCACGACAAGTGATCTATGAGCATGTGGATAGGCGTAAGTTATTGTAAGATAGATAGTTGATGTTTTCAAATTAATTGCGGCAATCTGGTCGTAAATACATGTTTATGGCACTTTTTAAGGTAATCCAGAGATTCCTAATACGAGTGTTTGATTGCCATTATGTCAATTAAGCAGATAGGTAAACCAGGATCGGACGCGTTATTCCGACCCTGAAAACTTCAAAAAGAGCAGTCTCGCTTTCTGTTAAATGCCCTTTCTGCTCATCATTGTCCGTCAGCCTTAATGGGCAACTCATCTTTTAATAACCGGACTAGATCCCTATTGACTTGGGCATGCCGCAGCTTTTTAAGGAGCTGCAGTTTTCATTGGCCAAGGGTCGTTGGTCGCAAGCGTGGGGTTTGCCGCGCATGTCTGTTCCTTCAGGAGCGTCTGTCCGTGCTTGGCAGTCACCTTCTCTGACCGAGCCAGAGCAACGTCGGCACTTCAAAGATAGGGTACATGGG
>JBJTQS010000191.1:0-3569 GCA_046075765.1 Bacteroidota bacterium | reverse complement strand
TCGAAATTTCAACGAATGGGTGCGTTCAGGAGATATTGGCAGGATTAACTACGGGATGAATTTGGATTGGACCAATTTCAGGGGAATGAATGAAACTTTGAAGTTGCAATTCAAGTGGGGATACACCAGAAGAATCGGACTTTCATACCAATTACCTTTCATAAACAAGAACCAGAACGAGGGTCTTTCTTTTTCAGGATCCTATACGCTGAGCAAGGAAATAGGCTATGGAGTGGATGACAGCAGACTGTTATTGTATAAAGCCGATTCGGATTATGCCCGCGAGGAATTTTCCGTAGGATCCAGATACACTCGGAGGTCCGGTCACTTCAACAGCTCTTTTTTTGGATTGGATTACAGGAACATGCTGGTTGCAGATACCATTGTCAAGTTGAATCGCGACTATCTTTCTCCCGGGCTAAAAGGTCAACAGATGCTTACCGTGTCATGGGGGTTTAGAAGGGATTTGAGAGATTACAGATACTACCCGTTGAACGGTTATCTGCTCGACATTGAAGCTGTTCGCTCTGGCTGGGGATTCATCAAAAACGAACCGGAATGGATGTACATCTCCGCAATGTACCGCTCATACAAGCCTCTGTCGGATAGATGGTACGCTTCCTATTCCGTGAAGGGAAAATTATCTGGCCAAAGCGAGACACCGTATTGGGTGCAAAGAGGTTTTGGTTATGGAAACGATTTGGTTCGAGGCTACGAGTATTACGTGATTCCAGGGCAGAATTACGGCTTGTTCAAATCAAACATCAAGTACACGCTTTTAAAAACCAAGGTTGTATCTCTTCCATTACCCATCTCAGAAAAATTCAAAACCATACCTAATGCTTTTTATTTAAATGCCGGTTTTGAATCAGGTTATGTTCGTGATCGAAGGTTTGCAAACGTAAACCCGTTGGCTAACACCTGGCAATTCGGGTATGGCATCGGACTAGACTATGTTACATACTACAATTTGGTTTTTAGTGTCGAATACTCTTTGAACCGCATGGGGGAAAGCGGTTTGTTCCTGCATTTCGCTGCGCCAATATGAGTGCGGTGGGCATAATGCCTATATTTGTTTTTCGCAATGACAGATTCACTAACACATTCCCCCACGTTTGCCATTTATGGTCGTACTGGAAGCCAAGCGGTTCTTCCTTATGTCGCGGCTTTGATCAATGAATTTCATGAAGCTGGAGTGGGTATCATGATTTATCAACCTTTAGCTAGCTTTATGAAGCAAAGCGGAATGGCCGTTAACGGCGTAAATACATTCTCTACTCACGATGAATTGGATGGTATTGCAAACTTCCTTTTCAGTTTGGGTGGCGATGGAACGCTGTTAGATACCATTACACTCGTCCGCGATCATGGTATACCAATAGTCGGCATCAATACAGGTCGATTGGGTTTCCTAGCCAGTATATCAAAAGACAAACTGAAGGATTGTGTTGAGTCGTTGTTACAAGGCCGCTACGATCTCGATCGCCGATCACTCATCCGTTTGGAGACTCCGATCCCATTATTCGGCCAGGTTAATTATGCGTTGAACGAGATCACCATCCATAAAAAGGACAGCTCTTCCATGATTATCATCCATACCTACCTAAATGGCGAGTATCTGAATAGTTATTGGGCTGATGGCTTAATTATCTCAACACCAACGGGTTCTACGGGATATTCTTTAAGTTGTGGGGGACCTATCATTGTGCCTCAATCAGAGAATTTCGTTATTACCCCAATTGCCCCCCACAATTTGAACGTGCGACCCATTGTGGTTTCCGACAAATATGTGATATCCCTTGAGGTTGAAGGTCGTAACCCCTATTTTCTTGCCTCTTTGGATTCTCGCTCTGTAACCATCGACTCCACGGTTCAACTTGCGGCCCGGAAGGAGGATTTCTATATAGACATTGTTCGATTACATTCTGAAAATTTTCTGGGGACGCTGAGAAACAAGCTAATGTGGGGCTTGGATGTCCGAAATTGAAAATAGCATTTTTAGATGTTCAAATGTTGATAATTTGTTTATTTTTGTAATTCAACCCTTTGCACAGCAAAACATGAGTAAGCTTAAAGTTCTAATTTTGATGGTGTTAGTAACATTGCCCACCATTACACAAGCCCAGCGTTACAAGCAACGTTGGAAATCTTACCGCTCAGAACTGCATTTTGGAGTTGGCGTAACCAATTTCTTAGGTGAATTGGGAGGGGCGGATCAAATTGGCACCGACTATTTCAAGGATTTAGAAATGAGCGAGTCCAATATGGCGATTTCAGCTGGTCTTAGGTACAGGCTCAGCCAATTGTTTGCTTTGAATAATACGATTACTTATGGCAGGGTTTCGGGAGACGATGCCTTGACCCAGGAGTTTTTTCGCAACTACCGTAACCTGAATTTCCGTTCCGACATTATCGAAACATCTACAAATCTTGAAATAGCCATCATTAAAGAGCAGGTTGGTGCTAGATATCGACTCAAAGGGATTCGTGGTGCTCGCGGTTTCGAGCTCTCCGCCTACGGATTTGTTGGCGTGGGTGTTTTTTATTTCAACCCCAAAGGCGAATACCGTGGAGAATGGGTTAACCTTTCTGATTTGAATACTGAAGGTCAGGGTTTGTCGGATACCAGAAGTGACTATAGCCGCATTCAAGTAGCCATCCCCGTTGGGATTGGTTTCAAGTATGGCATTGATCGCAGGTGGGGTATTGGGCTTCAATATGGTATCAGAAAGACCTTTACTGATTACATAGATGATGTCAGCAAAACCTACTATTCTCCCTCTGCACTAACTGCCTCAGGTGGGTCTCTTGCCGCTGAAATGGCTGACAAGTCCGATAACGAATTCCCATACATCACTGCCGTTGGTGAACAACGTGGCGATCCACGTGACAAGGATTCATACATGTTCGCAGTTTTCAGCATCAGCTATAAACTTCGAACAGGCCGCTCATCCTTCCCTATGTTCTAATTTCTACAGGGGCAATTATTTAATTGCTTTTCCGTTCTAAATGCTCTTGGGCCTTGGTCCGAACCCTTTGATGAAATATTTCTCCAAGATAGCCTCAGCTGTTTTAGTTATTGGTATTGTCGCTTTTTCCGCAGTACAAGTAAAATCCCAAAGCTATGAGTTGGGTTTGTTTGGAGGTCTTTCAACTTACAAGGGCGATTTGAAGCAGTCGTTATTCGATTATCGACAATCCCGACCTGCGGGTGGAGTATTAATTAGGAAAAACCTGAACAATCATTGGGCGCAAAGAATAGCACTGAATATCGGAACAATTGCTGCCAGCGACTCAAAATCTGATGAAGGATTTAAGAAAAATCGGAATCTTTCTTTTAGGTCGAGGTTACTAGACATACACTACCTGATCGAATTCAATTTTTTCCCTTATCAGATCGCTAACCCTGCAACTTTTGTAACTCCATTCGTTTTTGCAGGAATTAATGTGTTCACTTTCAACCCGCAAGCCGAATTGCGTGGTGAGTGGTATGATTTGCAGCCATTAGGTACGGAGGGGCAAGGCACCTCGGTTTATCCCGACAGGAAAAAATACAACAGGCTTCAAAT
>JBJTQS010000190.1:0-9503 GCA_046075765.1 Bacteroidota bacterium | reverse complement strand
CTGCCAAAGTGCCATTTTACATCACTTCGTTAGGAAACCCTGAAGAGGTGATTCGGAAAGCCCACGCCTATGGTGCAAAAGTTTTTTGTGATGTTACCAATCTCACCCATGCCGAAAAGTGCGCATCCCTTGGCTGTGATGGTTTCATTGCTGTGGGACAGGGTGCGGGTGGGCATGCAGGTCCTCACTCGCTATCGGTGCTAATACCAGCATTGCGAAGGGACTTCCCACATATTCCAACAGTAGCAGCAGGAGGCATTGCAACAGGGGCCGGGATTTTATCTGCTCTATCTTTGGGAGCGGCTGGTGCAAGTATCGGCACTCTATTCATTACGTGTGAAGAGGCTGCTGTAGGGAATGCTTATAAAAATGCAATTGTGAAATCCGGTATGGACGACATTGTACTGACGGAGCGTCTTTCCGGAACACCATGTTCCATCATTGAAACACCTTATTCAAAACGCATTGGGTACAAGCAAAATTCATTGGAGCGTTTACTTTCCAAGAGCAACTTGACCAAAAAATATTTCAAGGCATTGGTTCACATTCGTGGATTGCAGCAGTTGGAGAAAGCCATTAAACCAGGCAATTATAACAACTTGTGGTGTGCAGGTAAATCATCTGAATTGGTGAAGGAAATCAAGCCAATTTCTAAGATTGTTAAGGATTTGAACTTAGAGCTAAAGGAGGCTTTTGAAAATCTATCCAAATCATTTAATCCATGATGGACAGGTTGATTTACAAAATTGCCAATAAGGCTTTCCAATCCGAATTCTATCGTTTTATATTGAGTCGGATTCTCTCCTTTGCAGTTCCTTTTAATTCTCCACATCGACTTCGTATTAAGGAGTTGGATAGAGGTTATGCCAAAGTGCGATTGCCTTTTATTCGATCCAACAGGAACCATGTGAATAGCGTTCATGCTTGTGCTTTGGCCACTTTGTGTGAGTTTACCTGCGGAATATCGATCATGACCTTGCTCTCATCTGATCAGTACAGGATTGTATTGAAATCGTTGCAAATGGAATACCAATATCGTGGACGGGGGGATGTTTTATGTGATCACCGCCTAGATCCGAATGCATTTCTCCAATTGCACGGCTCTACGTTGCAATCAGGTTTGCCGTTGTTGTATGAAACCGCAGCAAAGGTCTACGACTTAGAAGGCAATATTATTTGCATTGGAAAAGCTTTATGGCAAATCAAGAAATGGGATTCTGTAAAATCCAGCTGAAGGCAGCTTAAGGAGCAATCACTGCAAATTTTTTCGACGACACCATGCCTTTTGAATCTGTTAGTCGTATCAAGTAGAATCCGGAATTCAAATTTTGTGTCGATATGCCTAATGGCCATTTGTTTCTATCGAGATAATTGACAACACTCTTTCCTGTCATATCCATGATTTCAACAGTTGCTGATTGTGAATTGGAATAAACAAGTATGTCATCTCCTTTGATGATAGGGTTGGGCGCTATGTAGAAACTCGGAAGCTGACTTGTTTCTGAAATTGAAGTAAGTGCACAGTTAATCAGTGTGTTCAATGCATCGGTTTTGCCAACGCCCCAAGTGTTGTTCGGCAATTGGTTTCCGGTAAGGGAATCCTGGACGGCACATTGGATGATAGCGTTTTTGACTTGAGCATAATTAGCGCCAGGATTTTGTTCTTGAAACAATGCTGCAATTCCAGCTACAACCGGCGCGGCAGAACTTGTTCCTCCATCACGGAAGTGGAAACCACCTTGAGCAACCAATGGGATTCCAGTTGGTATGGTTTGCCATGTTGTTAACAATGATAGTTGACCTGCGGAAAGGGTTGTACTGCCCGGTGCGCATATATCTGGCTTTATTCTACCGTCTCTGGTTGGACCTTTGCTTGAATTTGGGACAATGTTACCCGGTATGGCTGTTGTATCGGCTACGATATTTCCTGCAAAATCATAATAGAAGGTCCGATTGAAATGGTTACCCACTGTGATCACTTCATCCAAACATTGAAATCCGCTTACAATAGTGGAATTCAAATCGGGTAGTTTATAATTGACCATGTCTGGCACCGCAGCGATGGATGGAAGATTGGCTGTTTGGAATCCGGACTGCAGCGTGCCGTCGTAGAATTTCCAAAGATCAAAACTTCCGTTACCGGTCGTCATAAGTCGCCAAGCGAAAGTGGTGGAGTCAGGTCGAATAATCATTTCAAACAATCTCGCAGATCCTTGGGTACTACCATACATATCAACTATGGCCAATCTGTTTCCATCGATTGAAAAAACCGTGTCCTTGCGGGCAACACCTTGGCAGTAGCTGAAATTACGGAATGCCGTTCTACCTCTGTAGGATGGATCGGTGGTGTTGGCATCTGCTCCAATTGCGAAATTGATGCTGTTGAACAATGCTGTATCTCCCCATATCTGCAAGTAGGTGTATGGATAGGTAGTATTATGCCGAACCCATGTAAACGAAGTGTCTGAGGTCACCTGATATCCCAAGTGAAACGGTACATTACCCGCATTACCCGCAGCTGCCACCAATGTCCTTCCAGGCTGAGCGGTGATCATGTTTTTTATCATCAGAGATTGCAAATCGCGACCATCGTGCGAGCCATAGTAGGTTCCAAGGCTTGCGTTGATGATGCAAGGCAAACCTAATTGTTGGGCTTTTGTAAAAATGTAATTTACGGCATCCAGGATGGTGGGGTTGGTTCCATTATTGAAATCAATTGCTACTTCTATCAGTACAGCATCAGGGGCAATACCTTTGTTTTTCCCATTGGCAGATCCGTCGCTGGCGGCGATTCCCGATACATGCGTTCCGTGTCCGTAACCTTGTTCATCATTGGTTTGAGCGTTTCCCGCATTGATATCATTTTCATCCCATTCCTGACCATAGCCGAAGGGTTGAGGCGTGTTAGCAGCTAGAGGCTTCCTTTGGTCCCAAACAAATTTGATGCGAGTGGCACCGGTAGAATCTTGAAGATCGGGATGGGTGAGGTCCACCCCGGTGTCGATAATGCCAATGGCTATGCCGTTTCCTGTGTAGGGTGCAGCCAGTGGAGGAACGCCTGCATGCACCGCATTTACATGTATGGTTGAACGCATGGAGTCATTCAAGGCCATATAACCGGTGTTTGGACGCTCTATCCGCTGTACAAATATTGATTTATCCAGCTCAATTATTGTTGCTGCAGAAACCTTAACACAAGCTATGTCGCCATGGGAATATTTGAAGTCTCCCCCGGTTTTTTCAGTGATGGACTGAATCTGTTGGATGTCACCCTGCACGAGAATGTCGATTTTACTGTTCGTCATCAACTCGTCTTTTGTGTACTGATACAAGAAAAAATCCAGCTTGTCTGTGATTTGGGCGGAGAGATTATTGCTCGAAAAAAGGACAAGCAAAATCAGTATGAAGGTGGTTGATGTTTTCTTTTCCATGAGTTTGAAATCAGAGTACAACTTAGAACAATCCGACTATCACGGATGTTTACGCAATAATAGGAAAATGTATTGCTTTTAAGGTAAGTCCTTACGTTTAAAGAATCGGACTGACCGCTACAACACCCTTTAGCTCTGGTATGGCCTTAAGCAGGGATTGTTCGATTCCGGCTTTAAGAGTCATGTGGCTCATGGAGCAGGAGCTACATGCTCCTTGGAGCTCCAATTTAACAACCATATCTTCTGTGACTTCAACAAGGGAAACGTTCCCATTGTCGGCTTCCAAATAAGGCCTCAAAGAGTCTAATGTGCTCTCGATACGTTGTAATAATACGGGGTCGTTATGAATCACGGTTCAAAATTAGCAAAAGGGATCAATATCCGTTGGCTTGAACAGAGCGGGTAGGTTCCATTGTGGCGTTCCGTATAGCTACCTGTTGGGCCAAATTGGCTGCTGTAAGCATCAGGGCTTCACCCGCTGGCGTTTCGATGTTCAATACGGCAGGCGAGCCTGTATCCCCTCCTTCACAAACACTTTGAACCAAAGGAATCTGACCCAACAATGGCACATTAAGTTCATTCGCCAGATTCTTGCAGCCACCTTGCCCGAAGATGTAATACTTGTTATTGGGTAGTTCTGCAGGCGTGAACCAGGCCATGTTTTCAACTAAACCGAGGACTGGAACCCGAATGCTATCCATCTGGAACATGGCAATCCCTTTTTTGGCATCTGCCAATGCTACTTTTTGGGGCGTGGATACTACCACGGCACCTGTTACGGGTACTGCGGAAACCAATGTGAGGTGTATATCCCCCGTGCCGGGAGGCAAATCAATCAACATATAGTCAAGCTCTCCCCAATCGGCATCCGAAAACAATTGCCTCAAGGCTTTGGATGCCATGGGACCCCTCCAAACAATGGCTTGTGAAGGATCTACCATGAATCCGATGGAAAGCATCTTTACTCCGAATTTTTCAACTGGGACCATATACTGTTTGCCGTCCCTTTCATTCACATATAGGCTTTCTTGTTCTACACCGAACATGATGGGTAACGAAGGACCATAAATGTCTGCGTCGATCAATCCAACTTTGGCGCCAGTTTGCGCCAGAGCTATGGCAAGGTTTACAGCCATAGTGGATTTACCAACTCCACCTTTTCCAGATGCCACTGCAATGATGTTTTTAACACCCGGGAGCAAATTGCCATCGGCTCCTCTTCGGCTGGTGACATCGGCGGTCATATTAACTGTAACTTCTGCCTCTTGGTCAACAAAATGTACTATGGCGTTTATGCAGGCTCTTTCGATCAGTGCCTTCAAAGGGCAGGCGGGGGTGGTAAGGACAACCGTGAAGGAAACCTTTTTGCCATCTACTTGAACATCTTTGATCATGTTAAGCGTAACCAGGTCTTTTTTCAAATCAGGTTCCTCAACATTCCGAAGTGCGTCATACACTTGTTCAACGGTAATGGCCATGGCGATTTATTTTTTGCAAAGATAACCAATCATTAGACCTTGATTTCTGTTGCAGGGTCCCAAAACAATTCATCAAATTCCAGCACTCTATCTTCCTCTACCAAAACACCCTCCAGTTCCAATAATTTTTGCATCATGGATGGTGGGTTGAAGTGGTTTTTCCCCGTCAACAAGCCATTTCTATTCACTACCCGGTGGGCTGGAACGGGTGGCGTCATGTTGTGGGATGCGTTCATGGCCCAACCAACCATTCTGGAGGAACCTTTGGAGCCTAAACAGTTTGCTATGGCGCCATAGGAAGTTACTCGTCCTTTCGGAATCAATCTCACAACTTCATAAACTGCTTCGAAAAACGATTGCCGACTTTGCTTTTCAACCATATTTGATTAAATAGCGAAGGCCGCCACAAGTGACGGCCTTCTTCTATTGGGGTTTTGAATTATTGAATCACAATTTTCCTGTAGGTAGCATCTTTCCCAGAGGAAATGGAAACGGTGTAAACACCTTTGCCAAGTTTGCTTACATCAATTGCCGTTTTCTGATCAGATGATGTGTTGCCTTGGTTCTCAACGATAAGGTTTTTGCCGAGCATGTCCATGATCTCTACCTTTACATCTTGCTTAGGAGACTTCCCAAAATCGATGTAAAGAATTTCAGAAGTGGGTGTTGGATAGATGGATATATCGTTTCCAAAACCTGATTCTCCCAATCCTGAACCAACACAGGCCAATACAGAAATGTCATCAACAAAGAAATTGGTCACACCACCGTTTGTTCCGTAAACCCTGGAAATAAACTTCAAAGTGTGTGTGAGTCCATCCGCGTAAGCGTTCAAATTCACCGATTGAAGGCTGTAGCCGGCAACGCCGCATAAGTTTGAAGCGCCAGTTGTAGCGTAAAGCGTGTCATTGTCAACAACAACTTTGAGGAAATCATCTGGACCATCACATTCAATCTGCTCCAACCAGAAGTAAAGTGTCAAGTCATTGTTCGACGGAACTGGACCGATTGACTGTTCAACAGAGCCCTCTTCAAAAGTTGCTATGCCGCCGAACCAAGCCCAATAAGCTCCGGTACGTGGTCCCGTGCCACCACCATTTCCACAACCATTCAAATCACAAAGCGGCGTAGTGAAATTTGTAGATGCCTCAGTCCATGAGCCTGCACCCGGACCGTTTTCAAAGCCACCGTCAGTTACCTTTTCATTACATGCAACTACGCCAACCAATTGGCTATAGGTATTGGTTCCACATGGATTATTTACAGTTAAGGTTACCGTGTAGAATCCGGCTGTTGCATAGGTGTGAACAGGGTTCGCATCGGTACTAGTAGATCCGTCGCCGAAATTCCAAGTAACTGTGGATCCTCCAGTTGAATTATTGGTAAAATAGGTTGTAAGTCCAGCCGTGCTGTAAGTGAAATTCGCGACTGGTGCTCCTGGGTAAACGAAAATCGAATTTGTTTGAGCATCGGTACATGAACCTGTTGTAACGGTATAGGTAATATTCACCAATCCCGATAGCCCGCTTGGGTTAAAATTGTTACCGGTTACACCTGGACCGCTCCAAGAGCCGCCAGTGGTTCCACTTACCAGTCCGTTCAAATTGATTGGGTTTGCGCTTGCGCAAAGCGAAGCAGGAGCGCTCCAACTTGCAACAGGTCCGTTATCAAAAACCAATTTCCATGATGTCAGGATTCCTGTATCAAATCCGGCATTGTCGGACACGAACAACTGCCAAGTACCGTTAGGCGATCCGCCCCCGGCGTTTATTGCATTCAAGTTGGTATTGTTGGCAGCGGTGTATGATCCTGCGATACTGGGGGTCCCGGTACCACAAACATTTTCGAGTTCATTACCTAATCCCAGATTGATACAGACGTCTACGTCGTCGCCATCACATCCACTAAGTAAAGCTGGCACACCTGGACGATCCATGAGTGTTACTGTAGTGCCGCCTGGCGATGTCAACCTAACTAAAAGGTCACCTACCCAGGTGTGTGCTATGGTAAAACAAACAGACGATAATTGTGCGTTTACGCCAAGAGTACTGCCACCGACGCCGCTCACTATTTGGCTGTTTACAACACCTGTGGGATCACCATCAGGGATAGTAACACTTAGTCCATTGAACGATGTAGTGTCATTGCAGCCACCTGAAGATGGCGGACAACTTTCAATGGTGATGTCATCAACAAAAAAGTTGGTAAAGCCACCATTGGCAGAGAATGTTGAAGAATTGAACTCAACCAAATGCGGATTTCCATCAGCGAAAGCCGACAGGTTTACGGTTTGCATTACATAACCGACATTGCCGCACAAGGCACTTCCACCGTTTATCAAAAACACTTGTTGTCCGTCAACACGGACCTCAAGAAAGTCTTGTGGGCTATCGCATTCGGGTAATTCTAGATAAAATTTCAGGTTGGTGGTGTTGCCAGCGGGAAAGGTAATGGTTTGGGAAACGGAACCGATTTCTAATCCTCCGCCAAAGCCACCGAACCACGACCAAAAGTTACCTGATCTAGGTCCGGTACCTCCGCCGTTTCCACAGCCGTTGAGGTCGCAAATAGGTGTTCCGAAATTAGTGGATGTTTGGTTCCATGCGGGTCCGTTTGGACCTGCTTCGAATCCGCCATCGATGACGATATTTGGACAACCACCGGTTCCAATTGTAGCCAATATTGAAAAGTCATCAATGAAGAAGTTGGTGCTTCCACCATTTACAGAAAAAGTGGTGGAGGTTATCTCAATATCATGTGTTAAGCCATCCGCAAAAGAGGAAATGTTAATGCTCTGCAATGAGTAGCCCAATACACCACAAAAGTTATTTGAGCCGGTAGTAGAGAACACAGGGGTTCCATCTATTCGAATCTCAAGGAAATCCTGGGGGCTGTCGCAAATGATTTGTTCAATCCAGAATGACATTGTTGTTGTGGCTCCTGAAGGAATTACAACTGACTGTGTCAATGAAGCGGTTTCAACGCCTCCTGTGAATCCTCCGAACCAAGCCCAGTAGTTACCCGTGCGAGGTCCGGTGCCACTTCCGTTTCCACAATTAAGTAGATCGCAAATCGGCGTGCCGAAATTTAAGGACGATTGAGTCCATGCGGTTCCCCCACTGCCGGTTTCGAAGCCGCCATCAACTATCAATTGGGTTTGACCGATTGCCAGACTTGAGGTTAAAATCGCCCAAGCTGTCAAAATGCATAAAGTGAATTTTGATTTTCTCATGGTGATTTTTAGTCTAGGATGGTGTATTTGTTTTTGTTTTCTAAAATGAATCGCTGTCTGTCGGCAGGAAGCTTTTCAAAATCAGCTCTGCTGATGGAGTACGGGTTTTCACGCTTCAAGGGGGTGCATAAGCGTGCGCTAGAACCTTGGTTGTTCGACGAAACGGCGCCGCGTTTTTGGCTGGCCAATTTCTTATCCAATTTGGCAGTAGGACCTGTTTCGGGGTTTTGGACTTGAGTGCCTTCAGTTACAGTTGTTGGATGCTGCTTGTTTCCAGGCTTTTTGCTGTGGCTTTGGGCAAAGGCGGTTGAATGGGCCCACATCAGGACCAATACCGCCAATGAAGTCATGAGGCTTTTATTTGACATGAGTTTGGATTTAGTGTTACTACAAACTTAGTGAATCAATGGCAAATTGCAGACATGATTCAGGTATATTGAATTAGCATGATTTTCAACAAACCAAATCGATTTAATAGATTGATTTCAAAAAGGTTTAAAGTGGTAAATTTGGCATCACTAAAACACAAACATTTGAATCATATCGGCATATTGACATCGGGTGGAGATAGTCCGGGCATGAATGCATGTATTCGGGCTGTTGTGCGCACGGCTATGTCCTCGGGATTTAGGGTTACCGGAATCATGCGAGGTTACCAAGGTATGATCGAGTCTGATTTTGTCGAGATGGATGGTCGCTCGGTAAGCAATATCGTTCAGCGCGGGGGTACCATTTTGAAATCCGCCCGAAGCAAGGATTTCTTCTCGGCTGAAGGTCGGACAAAGGCTTTCAGCAATATACAATCCATAGGCATTCACGCTTTGGTTGTGATTGGCGGAGACGGCACTTTTAGAGGAGCTGAGGAGTTCAGAAAGGAGCACGGAATACGTTCTGTTGGTGTGCCTGGCACCATCGATAACGACTTGGTTGGAACTGATTATACTTTGGGTTTTGATACTGCAGTGAACACGGCAGTGGATGCAATTGACAAGATTCGAGATACGGCCAACTCACATGATCGTTTGTTTTTCGTGGAGGTGATGGGCCGACACTCAGGGCATATCGCCTTATCAGTGGGCCTGGCATCGGGCGCCGAATCCATACTGCTTCCCGAAACCGTGACGGATGTTTATGCCTTAGTGGCATCACTTCAAGCCGGTGGCAACAGAAACAAGTCATCGAATATTGTAGTGGTATCCGAAGGCGATGAGGCAGGTGGCGCATTCAAAATGGCTGAGGAGGTTAGAAGGCTCGCTCCTGAGTATGATACTCGAGTGACGGTTTTAGGTCATATACAACGGGGTGGAGCCCCTTCCGCATTCGATCGCATTTTAGGTACGCGACTCGGTGTTGCTGCTGTGG
>JBJTQS010000189.1:0-3453 GCA_046075765.1 Bacteroidota bacterium | reverse complement strand
ATTGGTGGCGGTTAAACCGGATGGGGCAGGGCATGGAGCAGGACATGCCGTTGTGGTGAAATAAGCAGAAGGACTCCATAGACTCAATGTGGCTGTGCCGGCTGCATTGGAGCAAATGGTTTGCACTTGCCATTCAATGGAAGAATTGCACGGCGCACCTGTTAAAGCAAATGGTGCGGTTACGTTATTGATAACAATCCATGTTGTTGAGTTGGCTGTCCTGTAGCGAATGTTGTATAATGATGGCGCTGATGTTGCCGCAGTCCAGTTTAGTGTTGCTCCGTTTGCGGTAAGGTTGCTGGCGGTTAAACCGGATGGTGTTGGACAAGATGTAGGGCAAGCACTGGTTACAAAAGGAACAAAAGCCGACCACGTGCTGTAGTTGGCGTTGCCACAATTGGTACGCACGCGCACTTCGTAGTTGGTATTGCAAACCAAGTTTGCGATCGTGAATGGTGGTGTTACATTCACCACTGTAATCTGGTTGGTGGCGCCAACAACACGATAGCCGATATCATACAGAAAACTTCCACCTGATATAGGCGTCCAATTGATCACGGCGCTGTTGGCGGTGATGTTGGAAACCGTTACACCCGTTGGAGGAACACAGTTGATGGTGCATGCAAGTGTTGCAAAGGTGATGGGAGCTGAGAAAACGCTGGTGGTTGTGTTGCTGCAAATAGATTGCAAGGCCACTTCATAGGTGCTTCCACAAGTGAGATTCGACAAGTTGATGGAGCTGGTGCTGGATGATGTGGTCATCCAACCTGCTGCACCTGCTATGCGGTAACGCACATTGTATCCGGTAGCACCAGTAACAGCACCCCACGAAATCGTAACCGAGTTGGTAGTAATGTTGGTTGCGGTAATTCCACTTGGCGGATTGCATGTGCTGGTACAGGCAAGCGTAGAAAAGTTGGTGGGCAACGAATATCCACTGGGAGTGGCCACACCGTTAGGGTTGATGCAATATGCTTGCACTTGCCACTCATAGCTGGTGCCACATTGAAGATTGCCTAAGGTGTAAGGAATTTGCTGCACGGTAACCGTTAGCCACGCTGCCGTTCCCAGTGGTCGGTATTGAACCGTGTAGTATTGGGAAATGGTATTGGCGGGCGTCCAACTCAGAATAGCGGATGATACTCCAATGTTAGAAGCTACCAATGCTGTTGGAGGTAAGCAGGTGGTGGTTTGGGCCATAGAACCCATAGACACTCCTAACATGGCCATCGCCAAAATCATGAAACGAAATAGTCTGTTCATGTCTGTAGAATTTGTTTTATGATAGTAAAGGTAGAAAACGGGGTTGAATTGGGCAAGGGTGGAAGCGGATGGCAGCGGCGGATGGCAGTAACAGTACCAGCTTGCCCTGAGCTTGTCACTTTTCACTTAAATCTGTCGGCGGGAGGCTAGTCCACGAACGGTGCGAACCGTAAGATTGGTCAGCCCGGGGGTGTAGCCTTGTGCGACAAGACCAATCAAACGGTTGGCGTTCGTGGTGCCTTTTTTGGTTACTTTTTGGGCAAGCAAAAAGTAACAAAAGAAAAACAGAGTGATAAAAATTCAAAAAGTATGAGGAACCTTTAATGGATTCAAAATCAGTACAGCCTTTCTTTAATTACTAATCCAAAATTCCGGCCATTATTTTTCCACTACAATGAGGCATTTCGATACCTAAAATCTTAGCTATCGTTGCAGCAATATCGTTCTGGCTGTAAAAACTTGTATCAATATGCCCTTTGCGGATGTCGGGACCCAAAGCTAAAAAGTTGATGTGCCTGCAGCCGTTGCAATTATCGCCATGCGAAACAAAACCATTCGACCAGCCATCGCTGTGGCGACCATGGTCGTTGGTGATTAAAAGCACCGTGTTGTTGCGGTATTGTGGGTGACCTTGTATGAATGTCCATAGTTGGTACGCGTAGGCATCGCCTTTGCGGATACCATCCAAATACAACGGCCAATCACCCATGTGCCCGGCCACATCGGGCTCTTTCAAATTAATGAGCATCAACTTGGGCTTTCCCGTTTGTAATACACGCATCGCACTGTTGATGGTGATCGAGTCTTCGCGGTATCCTGTGGCCAATCCGTTTACGCCACAATCGGTATTGGGCCGGTGTTTGCCGTGCCATTGTACATCTTTGCAATCGGAAAGCACTTCAAGCTTGTCTTTCGATGTTATGATCCAAGCGGTGGAGTCTCCCGCAACAGCGGCCTTTTTCCAATACTGAAAGAATGATGCATAAGTAGGATATTCCGCGCCGCCATTGTTCAGTGATTCGTAATTACCCGTGCATATTACAGAATGGCCGTTCACTGTGTTGGTTTCTCCGTCAATGTACAAGTTGGTGCAAGTAGTTCCCTGCCGCATCAACGATCTCAGGCGTGGGATGTATTTATAGTTGCTGTCGCCAAACATTTCCGTGTAACGGGCTCCGTCAATCACCAACACAATCACGTTGCGGTCAGTGGGAGGGGGCGTGTTTGGTGGCAACACAGCCTCTGAATCTCGTCCACAACCTGTGGAGGAAAAAACGAGAAAGAGTGTAAGAATAAACGGAGATAAAAACCTGAATTGCGGCATGACTTACTTTTTGGTGATCAATAAGTTTCGTTCAAGCGAATCGCTGAATTTGATATGCACCAAATAAGTGCCTGCTGCCAATCTACTAACATCAAATCGATAATTTGCATCACACGTTTCAGCAATTAAAATCATGTTGCCATTTAAATCAGTGATGGAAATGTTTTTCAATAAGCCATCTCCTCCCTTCATCTCAATTTCCAATTGCTCAGTGCATGGGTTGGGATAAGCAGCGCAAGTAACAGTCAAATGGTTTTCATCCAATCCGCTCGGATTGTTTTCCGATACATATGCCCAGAAATCGTTCTTTACTACACCCGCTTGAACACCATCATAACCAGTGCCAACATAACCGGCTCCCCCAATGGAAAATTGTGTGGCTTCTTCGGTGGGGCCTGCGCCATAGGATGCTTTCACAATCCAAGTGTCGGTGGTAGGATTGTATTGATAAAAATCAGCGTAATAGCTTCCAAAACCTGAACCCATTCCAAGATATCCGAATCCTCCCAAAGAAAATGCGGAGGCTTCAACACGAGCGAAGCCTGGTACATTTGTTTTCGCAGTCCACGTATCTGTTATGGCATCCCACTCCCAAAAATCGCTCATCAAACCCGCGCCTGGCATAATGCCTGTGCCAATGTAAGCCTTGTTGCCAACCGAAAAGCCGCATGCATAATGCCGACCCATGGTAGGCATGTTTGATTTTTGTGTCCAAGCGTTGGAGGTGGCATCATACTCCCACAGGTCGTTGTAGGATAAGCCGAATCCCATACCGGTACACACATAACCTTTGTTGTTGATGGAAAATGCAACGGCAGCCTGCCTCGTGCCACCAGGGAAAGGCGCAACTGCGGTCCATGTATTGG
>JBJTQS010000188.1:0-2616 GCA_046075765.1 Bacteroidota bacterium | reverse complement strand
GTTTGGCTCTTCCTTACGGGCCGCAAAATTAGCCATTTCACCAATCATCCCAATCCATGAACTCATCTAAATCCCGACGTTCCTTTTTGGTGGGTCTTCCTAAACCTGGTTCTCGCCAGGCTGCCCGCTGAGCCAACATTGTTCGCATAGCGTCCAAAGTCTCACTCGAGGTGGTTTCTTCGCAATAATCCTTAACCTTCGAAGCTGGCTGACGGTTCTTAACTAAAGCCACAACTTTGAAGCTTCTTTCAAAAGCCCCAAACCGTATTGTGAACTCGTCGCCGGCATAAATGTTACGAGATGGCTTCAGCGGTTGATCTTTCATTCGCACTTTTTCCAAGTCACAGGCCTCAGAAGCCAAGCCTCGAGTCTTGAATAAGCGCACCGCCCATAGGAATTTATCTATGCGGATACCATCAATCATGGCTGTTGCTTTTTGGATTTTGGATTTTCTGTTTTCTTATCCTCTACAACTTCCAATGTGGCCAGATCGCAGATCGTCCTGAATTGTCCGAAAATCACCCAAGCCCTATCGTTTTCCATTTGCTCCAATACGCCAATCGTGCTTCCGTTTTCAAGTCTTACCCGCATGCCTGGTGCAAGGGTTTTTCGAAGATTATCCAATTTTTCCTTGCGTCTTTTTTCAGCCTCTTTGGGATTTTCTTGTCGCTTAGGTTTTAAAAATACTTTGGAGTATTTGTCAATAACAGGCTTCTTGTCTTTCGCTTTTTTCCACTCCTTCAGGAACGCCCTGAATCGCTCTTCGTATTCTCGGGTGGTTCGTTCTTCGCTTTTGCGGACTTTTTCTTCTCGAACCTTGAAGTTTCTTTCAAGATCCGATTTCAAACGCTCATAGTTCGCTGTCAATTCACTCAAGCTTCGGTCTTTCTTAGCCGCGGCATCTAGTCTTGCATTCAACAACTCTCGATCGTTTTCCAATTCAGTCAGCAGTTTTTCGAGCCGCAAACTTTTACCGGAAACCTTACGCCTAGCATTTAAAATTACAGGCTTGGGCAAGCCGCTGCGCTCTGCAACCAGGAAAGTGTAAGAGCTACCAGGCTTCCCAACCATTAACCTGTACAAAGGTTGGAGCCTTTTTAGATCAAACTCCATCGAGCCATTCATGATTCCTGGGGTCTTGTCGGCCATTACTTTCAAATTCAGGTAATGGGTGGTGATGATTCCTCGGGCATGTCGCGCATTCAATTCCTCTAATACGGCTTCTGCCAAGGCTCCGCCAAGATTCGGATCTGTACCGGTTCCAAATTCGTCAATCAAAAAAAAGCTGTTTCCGTCAACATGTTCCAAAAACTCTCGCATGTGTCGAAGCCGTGAACTGTAAGTGCTCAACTCATATTCGATGGACTGGCTGTCGCCGATATCTACAAACAGGTTTTGGAAAACTCCCATTTCTGAAGATTCATGGGCGCTGATAGGAATCCCAGATTGCAACATCATCTGTAAAATCCCACTCGTTTTCATGCACACCGTTTTTCCTCCGGCATTGGGTCCGCTGATAACCAGGATTCGGTTATCCTCGTTCAATTCCAAGTCGAATGGGATGGTGTCTTTCTTCAGTTTTTTGTTTTGTAAAAAGAGCAGGGGGTGGCGGGCACTTTTCAGTTTCAAGAAAGGCTGCGCCG
The DNA here is from genome assembly GCA_046075765.1 of Bacteroidota bacterium. Taxonomy (GTDB): domain Bacteria; phylum Bacteroidota; class Bacteroidia; order AKYH767-A; family OLB10; genus JALRAP01. The sequence continues at coordinate 973 of JBJTQS010000188.1, read as the reverse complement.
CTATGGTCGGTACCGAACCGTTGATGGAAATTGAAAAAATGGCTTTTGCACGATTGAAATCCATCAACCCCAATTGCTCACGATAGATAAGCAAAATAGGTCCAAATCGTCTTGTTGCATCAGTCAGCTGCCTAAGAATCCGCCTAATTTCCTTTTGCTCCTCATATTCCAAGGTTGCAATGTTGTTGTTGACGCCTACTGCCTCTTCTGGCTCTAAGAAAGCCGTTTTACCTGTTGCAGATGTATCGTGTATGATGCCTGGCAATACCCGCTTCTGCTCAGCCATTATGGCAATAACACGCCTGCCGTTTCTACTACTCTCTTCCGCTTCAGTTAGGTAGCCCTGTTTCCTGTATTTGGATAGGATGGAGCCATACAATCGATCAGCTTCGATTCTTGTTCGCTGTAGGCTTCTACGGATTCGAGCCAATTCAGGTGATGCGGATGTGCGCACTTTCCCATGTTCGTCTAAAACCTCGATGATGCGCTCCAGCATAGTCGGCTCGTAAGCTGCAGTTTCCAAAATGGCTTCCAATTCAGGATGAACCCCTTTTCGGTTTCTGAAAAATGAATGCATATCACGCATCACTTCCAAAAACAAGGCGATTTCCATGAATTGTCCCTCTGCCAAGGTGCTACCCTCAATGCGCAACAATCCCACTGGTTTGGCAATATCCGGATACACAGTGCAAGGAAATGGAAGTCCCGACGATACTATTTCCTGCATCTGGGCTGTTCTCGACAATAGCAATCGGATAGTTTCCAAATCGCTAATGGGAGCACAATCCTCCGCCAATTCCTTGCCCATGCCTGATAAACAATGGGCGTAAATGGCATCGATTACCTGTCGGTATTCGCCTGATAACAAGGATGTATTTGGAAAAACCTTCAAAAACTATGCTTTTTGCAAAAATACGTAGTAGGAATCAACACATGTTCATAATTACTTGTAGGGGCACAACGCGATTTTGCC
>JBJTQS010000187.1:0-3995 GCA_046075765.1 Bacteroidota bacterium | reverse complement strand
TCCCCCTTACACTTTCACCTCAACTGTTTTTTTCAACTGCGGATAAAACAAAAATAAATCCGTTTCTGCATATCCCATCTGCCTGAGAACCGTTCCGTAATTGCGGATTTGCTTTTCATGCTGTGGATCCTCGTCACCGGTCTTGTAGTCTATAACAATGGCTTTGTTGCCTTTGAGCACTAACCTGTCGGGACGAAGTATCTTGCCATCCTCCAGCAATAGCTCCGATTCGTTTCTTGTTTCGGCACCAACATCAAACCAACCTTGTTGGCGTGCAGTATCCACCAACAATGAAACATCATCAAATAGGCGCTGTTGATGTGAATCTTCTACTTGCTGAGTCAAGCAGTATTCTTTTACCAGCTGCTGCGCCTCCTTGCTACCATCGGCAAGAGCCGCTAACGCGTGAAAATGTATGCCGTAAGTAGGGTCGGGCAGTTGTTTGTCGAGCGATGAAATACGGTTTTTGTTGATGAGCATGCGTATCCGTTGCTGCCAAGGCTCCGATATCCACTCGCGCAGCGTTTCAGGAACCACACCCGCCGATTTCTGTTTTTTAACCGGTCCGGTCATGTCGCCCCATTCCATAGCGAAGTTGCCTTCGCTATCCATTAAAGCACTCCATTCCGAATCGCGCTTTAAAATGCGGTGTATGATGCGCGACATTTGAGACGACCATTTATTGTCGTCGCGCTTTTGATTCGCTTTGAAATTCTTGCAATAAACATGCAACTGTTCTTCAGCCCTAGTAAATGCTACATACAACAGATTCATATTGTCAAGTCTGCTAGACATGATCTCATCGTTGTAGTCGGAGGCGAAATAAGAATGTTCAAGTGTTTTCTTCACCTTAACAATGTGCGCAGGTTTCTCATCGAACGGCTCACGATCCGAACTCACCCAAATGCTGCTTTTCTGATCGGATTGCGCCGGCCAACTGGCATAAGGCATTATGACCACTGGAAACTGCAAGCCTTTCGACTTATGTATGGTCATGATGTGAATAGAATCCATGCCCGATGGGGTTATCACGGAACAGGTCTCCCGATGCTGATTTTCCTCCCACCATTCAAGGAAATCGGCTATGCCTACGGGTTGCTTTGATGTGAACTCGAGCACCACATCCGCGAAGCGTTGCAAATAGGCATCAGGCTTTTTTGTCATGTCGAACATAACAGCGATTCTTTCAAAAGCCTCGTAGAGTGGTAATCTTTTAAGCATCGACATGCTATCCAAAAATTCCTTAGGCAAGGAGCTAAGTCTTCCTGATAATTTTTTGGAGATGCGCTCATTGATGCCCGCAGCTGGTTGCGCAAACGGATTGTTCATTAGTACTTGCGCCAAGGCAATCTTATCATCCGGTTTCATCAACAACCGCATCAAGTTAACGATCATCAGGATCCTTTCTGATCGATTCAGCTGCATCGATTCAGGTGAGGTTATTCGAATGATGCCGTTTTCCACCAAAACGCCAGCGATCCTTTTAGCGTGTTCGTTGTTGCGTACCAAGATTGAAATGTCACGATGCCGATAACCTTTCTGCAAAAGCTCTTGAATCGTGTTCAGCGAATCGCGGTCGGCTTTGTCCATCCAACTCGTGTCGTCTTCCTTGGTGCCGTCGCTGTCGTCTTCCCCTTCAGACTCTTCATCATTGGCAACATCGGGCACAAGGAATCGGAAACGGATGAAGCCTTGTCCGTGTGATCCATGATGTGAGCCTTGGTGGATATCCTTCGGATCTTCGTATGGATGACCATTCACGGGATTATTCCCTGCAGGGAAAAACACCGTTGGCGCCAATTCGAAGAATCGATTGTTGAATTCGATTACGCGCTGAAGACTTCGGTAATTGGTGCTCAAGCGTTCTTTGGCAGTGATATGGCTGAACGCCGCCAAGTCTTTCGTTACTTGGGTACGAATCAATTCCATGTTAGAGCCACGCCAGCGGTAAATGGATTGCTTCGGGTCTCCAACAATCAAAGTGTACTGCCCTTGCGCAATGGCATTGTTAATTAGCGGAAAGAGGTTATCCCATTGGAATCCGGAAGTGTCTTGGAACTCATCCAACATGAAATGCGAATAACGGTTGCCGGTTTTTTCATAAATGAATTCCGCATCATTATGCTGCATGGAACGGCGCAACATCAGGTTGTGGTCGCTTAGCATCACCATGTTCTCCTCTTCGCGGAAATCACGGAGCTTGTCATCAAGAGCGCCAATGATCCCCGACATGTATGCATACTCCATCACCGAAAGGGCGGATATGAAAAGCGGGAAGTTGGCATCGAAATAACTCTTGAGGTCATTAACCAACGGTGATAAATCCGTTTTCGACAAAGCATCTATGCGCAACTGATGAGGCGAACCTTTTTTAGCCCATTTTTCTGGACTTTGCATTACATCCAGGAATCGGGAACCGAATTTCAAATCTGTAAAATATCCTTTTTGCGCAATGTTCTTCAATGTCGAAACGAATCCGGCTCCGTTATGCCAAAAGTCCGTATCCACGAACCCTTCTTGGTTCATGATGTCAACCATGGTGGCGCCATATCGCTTCAGTTGTATATTAAAGCTTTCAATGATGCTTTTGAGGGAGTCGATAAATTGGGTGGAAGGGGTGATGTCGCCATCGGGAAAAATTCGGCGGAATTGTTCAGTGAAGAGACTCCTTGCAATGTTATGAACCTCGCCCTCGATCGTCCAATGTTTGTCGGATTCGATTTTATCCATCACATAAGCCATCAACCATTCCCGTAGTTGCCTATCGTTGGTAATGTCGTTGAACAGCCTTTGCGATACTTCATCAATTACAGCTGTGGTATCCAACTCCAGGTTGTAGCCAAATGTGAGCTGCAATTCCCTCGACATGGACCGCACAAGTTTGGCGAAAAAACTATCGATGGTACTTACTGAAAAGCTGGAGTAGTCGTGCAATATCAATCCAAGAGTCCTCTTCGCCCTTTCTGAAACCAACTGCTCCGGAAGTCCGGTTGCTTTGCAAACCGTACGCATATACTCCACATCGGTATTGTTGGTCAAAGAGGATAGCGCATCAACAATACGCTCCTTCATTTCTGCTGTGGCCTTGTTCGTAAAGGTTATGGCCAAAATAGAACGAAACAGGGTAGGGCGGTGCAACACCAATTTCAAAAACTCCATTACCAAGGTATAGGTCTTGCCCGAACCTGCGGAGGAATTGTAAATCAATAAGGATGGGTTGGTGGCTTGGTTTTGTGACATGCCCCGTAAATTTACGGAATTGCCCCGATACAATATTGGTTGACAGAATGTGTCAAAAAAAAGAGGGCCGCTAAGCCCTCCTTCTTGTGTGTGGTGTTTGTTATCTGCTGGATTCTCCTGGAGCGATATCGCTGAGCTTGATGTCTTTTCCGGAGCCTTTGTATTTGTATCCGATCATCGAGATAGTCATCGAGGTGAGTGGCTTATTGGAGGGTTTCAGGCGATAATAAGCAACACCTAATACGGGACTCTTGTCAACCAAAGCATAAGCCGTTAATGTTTCAGGTGCACCTTTGGCTGCTACTCTACCAACTTCGCTGAATGCTTTTGCATCAGTTGATTTTTCAACGATGAAGGAATCGATTTCTTCTTCAGAAGCGGTGTACCAACTGATCATCACATAATCTTGTTCGGCCGCTGCCTCAAAGCTCAGCAAGGTAACAGGCAGTTCGCTGATTTGTCTGGTTGCTTTCAAAACCAGATTGTCAACAAAGGCCCTTCCGCTACCATCACCGCGCATATTACGGCCTAATACTATAGGCTCTTCGTCATTCCAAGCCAATGCTGTCTCTTTTTCAGTTTGCTTGGTCCAAACAGTAATACCATTCACAAATAGCTCCGCTTTTCCTTGAACAGGATCAAACAGGAATCGATAAGTTCGAAACTCATCATCTGCAGGAATGGCAAAGCGTGTGATTTCGTTGATTTTGATTTTCTTTTTATCCTTGCTTTTTGCAGCCAGGTTGATGGCGAGT
>JBJTQS010000186.1:0-2719 GCA_046075765.1 Bacteroidota bacterium | reverse complement strand
AGCACAAAAATGAAAGCAACAGGGTCCTCATGGCTTTTTTTCTCTTCTTTTAAAAAGATTCACCAATGGACCAACATAACTTTCTCCGGTTGAGACCTTGACATGATCTACACCACTTCTGTTCAACTGTTCTACCAGGTTCTTTTCACGCTCCATAAATCCTCGTTTATAGATTTCGCGCGTTTTTGAGTCAGATGTGTCAACCAACACTCTGGATCCGGATTCGTTGTCTTCGAAATAAACCAAGCCCATATCCGGCATTGAAGCTTCTCTTTGATCGTTGATTCTAATGGCAACCAAATCATGCTTTCTGGAGGCCACTTTTAGAGCTTCAGAAAAATCAGGCGAAACAAAGTCGGATATCACAAATGCAATACAGCGCTTCTTCACCATATTGGTAAAATAACGCAGGCCATTGGCCAAGTCGGTTCCTTTTCCTGTTGGTTGGAACTCGAGCAGCTCTTTGATGATTCTTAAAATATGAGTCCTGCCTTTTTTCGGTGGTATGAACTTTTCTACCCGATCAGAAAAGAGCATGACTCCCGTTTTGTCGTTGTTTTGGATTGCTGAAAAAGCCAAAACCGCACAAAGCTCCGTTATCAATTCCCTTTTGAATTGTTTGGATGTACCGAAGTTTCCAGAGCCGCTGATATCAACCAGCAGCATCACCGTCATTTCGCGCTCCTCTTCAAATACTTTCACATAAGGGTGATTGAAGCGTGCGGTAACATTCCAATCAATGGACCTTATATCATCACCAGGAATGTATTCACGAACTTCGCTAAAAGCCATACCACGACCTTTGAACGCACTGTGGTACTCTCCAGAAAAAATCTGGCTTGACAAACCCTTGGTGCGGATTTCAATGGCTCTGACTTGTTTTAAAAGGTCAACGGTCTCCACAGGTACTCTTCGTCGAAGTAAATTTTGAATCTATAGATGCTGATGGCATTTTCAGGGTACTTCAACAGCGTTGAGTATCTGACTGATGATGGCATCGGTAGTTATATTTTCAGCCTCCGCTTCATAAGTTAAACCGATGCGATGACGCAGAATGTCGAAGCAAACTGCCCGTACATCCTCTGGAATCACATAGCCCCTTCGCTTAATGAATGCATAGGCTTTGGATGCCAACGCAAGGTTGATACTGGCGCGGGGTGATGCTCCATAATTGATCATTCGACGAATACTACCCAAGCCATGCTGGTCAGTTTGGCGAGTAGCAAACACAATGTCCAGAATATATTTCTCAATTTTCTCATCCATATAAACTTCCCTAACGGTTTTGCGAGCCCTTAGGATTTCATTGGTTGAAACTACAGGTTGGATGGGAGTGGAGTCTGAATTCAGGTTCTGACGAATGATAGCCCTTTCTTCCTCTTTAGAGGGGTAGTCGATGATCACTTTCAACATGAATCGGTCCAATTGGGCTTCTGGTAGCGGGTAGGTACCCTCTTGCTCAACGGGGTTTTGTGTAGCCAACACAAGAAAAGGCTCCTCCAAATGGAAGGTTTGGTCTCCGATGGTAACTTGTTTTTCCTGCATAGACTCCAAAAGTGCGCTTTGTACCTTGGCAGGCGCCCGGTTTATCTCATCAGCAAGGATGAAGTTTGAGAATATCGGACCCTTACGAACGGTGAATTCCTCCCTTTTCTGGTTGTAAACCATGGTTCCCAAAAGGTCGGCTGGGAGCAGATCGGGAGTAAATTGAATCCTACTAAATTTGGCATGGATAGCAGAAGCCAGGGTTTTTATAGCCAGTGTTTTGGCCAATCCCGGTACGCCTTCGAGCAGTATGTGTCCGTTAGATAACAGTCCAATCAGTAATCGGTCAGTCATATGTCGTTGACCCACAATTGCTTTGCCCATTTCCATGTGCAATAGTTCCACAAAAGCGCTTTCGCTTTGGATTTTCTCGTTGATTTCTCGAATGTCAGTCATAAAAGGGGTTTAAAAACGGGCACAATTTTAATGAATCGCCAATGAAAAAAATATGAAGCCGATAGGAATAGTTTTAAGGTCTAACCTCGGCATCTATTGTTAATTTCGCATGGTGCGCAGGTGGTTTATCAAATTGTCTTTCAAAGGTACAGATTATGCGGGATGGCAAATCCAGCAAAACGCACGCACCGTTCAAGGTGAGCTCGATCGAGCACTTTCTTTAGTATTGCGTTTGCCTGTAAATACAGTAGGCTGCGGGAGAACTGATACCGGTGTTCATGCAAGCTTGTTTTTTGCTCATTTTGATCTACAAGGACAAGATAACTTGCCCTTGAAAGAAACCGATTTGGTAAGAAGCCTGAACGGGATTCTTTCACAGGACATAGCCATTCACAATGTTTTTGAGGTTCCTACGGATTTACACGCCCGTTTCAGTGCATTGCAAAGAACATATGAATACAAAATCACGAATTGCAAAGACCCGTTTTTGCATGGCTTAGTTACCTATTCGCACATTGATTTGGATTTGGTAGAGTTGAACGAGGCTTGTCGTGTGCTAATCGGAAAACATGATTTCACTTCATTCAGTCGAACCCATACCCAAGTAAAAACCAACAACTGTCAAATTACTGAGGCCATATGGTACGAAGAAAACGGCCTCACTGTTTTTAGAATTACTGCTGATCGTTTCTTAAGAGGCATGGTTAGAGCAATTGTAGGTACTTGCTTTAAGCACCCTGGTGTTCATGGTATGCGTGGCATTATTGAAGCCAAAGAC
>JBJTQS010000185.1:0-10674 GCA_046075765.1 Bacteroidota bacterium | reverse complement strand
TCAGGAATAAAAGATTAAATTTGAATGGTTATCAAAATATAAAGAGGGGTGGCAGCACAAATTTCAGGCGTTGTTTTTACTGATCACATTTGGTTGTACCCCAGACACTTAAGAATCAACCTTTTGAACTTGATTTTCGGGTATTCCGAAAAATAGAATTCCAAAACACAAGCACCGATTAACTTTCTCTTTCTTTTCTGATTATGAGTGATATTATTCGACTTCTTCCAGACGCTGTAGCTAACCAAATTGCGGCTGGTGAAGTCATACAAAGGCCCTCTTCAGCCATCAAAGAGCTGGTAGAAAACTCCATTGATGCTGGCTCCGACCGCATTCAAGTTGTAGTAAAAGATGCGGGAAAAACCTTCATGCAAGTTAACGACAATGGCAAAGGAATGAGCGAGGTGGATGCCCGCATGTGCTTTGAGCGTCATGCCACATCCAAAATCAAACAAGCTGATGACCTGTTTGCCATTTCCACCATGGGATTCCGAGGAGAGGCGCTTGCGTCCATAGCCTCTGTTGCCATGGTAGAATTAAGGTCCAGAATGACGGGCGCCGATATCGGCACATCCATCATTATCAGTGGAAGCAAGATAGAAAGCCAAGAGCCGGTTACTTGTCCGGAAGGCACCTCCATCACAGTAAAAAACTTATTCTACAATGTTCCTGCCAGAAGAAATTTCTTGAAATCCAACACGGCTGAAACCAGGCATATCGTTGAGGAGTTCCAGAGATTGGCAATTGCCCATCCTGAAAAATCCTTTACCTTGATTCAGGATGGCGTTCAGGTTTTTCAATTGGTGCCGGGGAATCTTAAACAACGCATTAGCGGCATATATGGAAACGGATATAACGAACGTGTTGTTCCAGTTCAGGAAGATACGACCATTCTTAGACTTGATGGTTTTGTTGCCAAGCCGGAATTCGCGCGTAAGACCAGAGGAGAGCAGTATATTTATGTAAACCGTAGGTTTATTAGAAGCTCTTATATCAACCATGCCGTTACCGAAGCATTTGAATCCATGCTTCCGGCAGGGACCTTTCCCTCCTATTTCCTTTTCATTGAAATTGAGCCTTCCAAGATTGATATCAATATACACCCCACCAAAACCGAGATCAAATTCGAAGACGAGCGCTCGGTTTACGCCATTATACGTGCTGCTGTAAAAAGAGCTTTAGGCAAATTCAGCATTACGCCTTCTTTGGATTTCGACCAAGAAACCAGTTTCAACATACCGGTGAGCATGTACGCTACCACGCCCAAAATGCCAGAGGTGAAGGTTGATCGCAGTTATAATCCGTTCAACATGGAAAGCCACCCATCCAACTCTAAAGGTTGGGAGCGGCTTTATCCTGAACCGAAGAACGAAGTGCAATGGCGACCATCCATCCCATTGGAAAGCGAACCAATTCCCCGTTTCCGAGTTCTAGGTCAAATTGACAACAAATTCATCATTACAGCTTCCAGCGATGGCTTGATGGTGATTGACCAGCGCCGAGCCCATGAACGTATATTATTTGAAAGGCACGAGAAAAACATTTCTCAACCGGGTGGTGCAAGCCAACAGGAATTGTTTCCAAAAACATTCGAATTCCCTTCGGATGACGTTTCGATTATCCAAGAGATTCAAGGTGATTTGCGAAAGCTTGGAATAGACCTTAGAGAATTCGGTGGAAACACTTACGTGCTTAACGGAGTACCCGAAGGCGCAGTTGCTGGTAAAGAGCGGGAGATGATTGATTCCATACTGGAGTCAGTCAAAAACCAAAGTGCATCATTCAAGGAGAAACCCCTGGAAAATCTGCTGAAAAGCATGGTTTCTGGGATGGCTATGCCATACGGCACAATACTTTCCAGAACAGAACAGGAACATCTCATCGATCAGCTTTTCAAATGCTCTATGCCTGAGTTGAACCCTTATGGCAAACCTGTGTATACTATTATCAACTCCAATGAGCTGGAAAAAAGATTTCGTGGTATTAACCAAATAAACCAACAGGCATGAGTTATCAGCAATACAGGCCTAATTCTTTCAATATTTTACCGGTTGCGGTAAAAAACCTGCTCATCATCAATGGTATCTTATGGCTTGCCAACACCGTTTTTGCTGAACAATTGGGACTCAGTGTAAACAAATTGTTCGGTTTATACTTCCCGCTTTCTGAGGAGTTTGCTCCTTATCAATTTGTAACACATCTTTTCTTGCATAGTAATTTCATGCACCTGTTCAGTAATATGCTTGCCCTTTGGATGTTCGGATCGGTGTTGGAAAACCATTGGGGCCCAAAGAGATTCTTGACATTTTATTTTGTGACAGGACTTGGTGCCGCTTTGATACATACAGGATGGTCCTACATTGAACTCCAGAACACACGTTCATTATTTGACCAATACCTGAATACTCCGGGGCTTTATGATTTTGCCAAGCTAATACAAAACGACTCACTACCACTTTCAGATGCATTTCGATCTGAAATGAATGCATTCGTTGCAGAATGGGGAACCATGAAAAATGACCCTCAAATGCTTACTCGTTCCTTGGAAATTGCCGCCTCATTGAAAAATGATGTACTCGATTATAAAATGTCCATACCCACAGTTGGAGCATCGGGGGCTGTATTCGGAGTACTACTGGCTTTTGGCATGATGTTTCCCAACACATTGATTTATGTGTTCTTCGCCATTCCCATAAAAGCAAAATACTTCGTAATCCTTTATGGACTTTTCGAGCTTTACTCTGGAGTGGCAAACAATCCCGGAGACAATGTGGCTCATTTCGCACATTTGGGTGGAATGCTCTTCGGTTTCTTCTTGATCAAATACTGGAATAAAAGCTCAAGGAACTATTATTGAAATGGGATTCAGCAACGAAATAAGGACCTCATTCAGTGGCAAGGAACATTTGCTTCGCCTATTGCTGATCAATGCTGCCCTGTTTCTTTTTTTTGCTGCAATCAAGTTATTCGGTTTCCTCGGCTTACCGATATCTGCTCGGCTAATAGGTGAATGGGTGGAATTGCCTGCCAGCCTTAGCCATCTTCTGAGTAAACCATGGACATTGATTACTTATATGTTCATCCATTACAATTTCATACATGTATTGTTCAACTTATTGGTTTTGTATTGGACAGGACGGATATTCAGTGATTTTCTGCCACAAAAAAAACTTACTGCAACCTTTGTGCTTGGTGGCCTGTCTGGCGGCTTGGCCTTTGTAGCGATGTACAACATACTACCCGTTTTTGAAGCATCAGAAAGCGTGGCTGTTTTGATTGGCGCCTCGGCAGGGGTTTTTGCTGTTATGGTATCAGCGGCAACTCTGGCACCGAACTATCCTGTCCACATGATCTTAGTCGGTGAAATTCGACTAAAATATGTAGCAATTGCCCTTACTATACTCTATTTGATATCAATCCCGGATTCCAATAGTGGAGGAAATATTGCTCATCTTGGAGGAGGTTTATCTGGACTGTTTTACATTTTACTTCTAAGAAAGGGTATTGATACAGGCAAGTGGATTGAATTCATTGTAGATCTTCCATCTTGGTTTAATCGACCCAAGATACGAGTAGCTCATTCCCGAGAAATAAAAATCGGATCAAGTCCGAAGTCAACCAGTCGAAATCGGCAAGAAGTTATCGATGCGATTTTGGATAAAATAAGTCGCTCTGGATATGAAAGCCTAAGCCAACAAGAAAAGGAAACGCTTTTCAAGGCGAGTGGTGATCAGACCGAAAACAAATAACCAATTCAAAGTGAGACTGCTTTTCATAATATCCAAGATTCTAACTGCACTGTTGACAGCAGCTACAGTCACTTCAGCACTATCAGGCTACTTCAATCCTGGGATTTGGTGGTTCTTGGGACTGGCAGGCTTGATTTTCCTGCCCTTGTTTCTACTGAACACTTTGTCGCTTTTAACATGGTTTTTTATTGACAGAAAATTCAGTCTTGTGCCCTTCGCAGGGCTACTTATCTCTTTGGCCAAACTGCCTTTGGTACTTCAACCCGGGTTTGCAACAGAAAAAGAAATTGTAGTATCAAGGCCAACACCAACAACCCTCAGGGTGGTTTCTTTCAATGTGAGGTTATTTGATCTTTACAATTGGACCGACAGCGAAAAAACGAGACAAAGAATTTTCAGTACAATAGAAGAACTCAATCCTGATATCATTTGCTTTCAGGAGTTTTTCTCATCCAACCACCGAAACCTGGACAATATAAAAGCCATAAAGCAAATGGCAAGGATGAATTATCACCATGCTGAATTTTCAATTACACGTTTGATTTCCGACCAATACGGGATTGCAACATTTTCCAAGTTTCCGATAATTGGAAAAGGGATCATAAAACAGGAGAAAAAGTCGACAAATTTAGCCATGTACACAGATGTACTCATTGGCGCCGGAGACACGGTTCGGGTTTTCAACTGCCATCTGCAATCGGTGCGTTTCAAGGCAGATGACTATGCTTTCATTGAGGACCCCGTGAATAACCCCGGGCCGTTAGGTAAGCTGAATAAAACGATTGCGATGCTCAGGCTTTTGAAAAAAGCATACACATACAGAGCGCATCAAGCTGAGGTAATAGCAACCAAGATTTCAGAAACAACCACCCCTCTATTGGTATGTGGGGATTTCAATGATACGCCCATATCCTTTACTTACCGAACCATATCCAATGGCCTAAAGGATGCATTTATGGAAGATGGCAAGGGCATAGGAGCTACTTACGCGGGACCTATTCCGGGGCTTAGGATTGATTATGTTTTGTATAATGACGACTTTGAGTTGGAGTCGTATCAAACCCCTAAGAGAAGGCTCAGCGACCACCTTCCGCTGGTTGCTGATTTTAAACTAAAACAATAAAAAATAAACCGATTCACCTTTTGACATTAATATTTACCTTTGGAGCACGGAATCTGCCATAGTAGCATGTCATATGCTACCTATTCAGGCCGCCTTATGTCCGATTTTAGATTTTTCAAATATGTTTTTGACCCGTTTTCGAAAGGGTGTCTGGGCAGGTGAATCCGCCCCACCAATTATATTGTCGCAATTCCACATCAAATAATCATTTAAATACCAAAAAAAACAAAAACCTCATGAGAATCAAGATTTCTTTTCTTCGGGAAAATTCTTCTGCGAATTCCATTCCGTTACACCACCAAAAGCTGATTACCGACGGGTTGGGTAGCCTTATGGACCAAGTTCATTCAGACCGCTCCGTATTCAATTTCTCATCCTTGAAAGGCACTTCCAAGATTACCAATGGATTCATGAGGTTTCTTTCGTCTAAAATCACGTTGGTTGTTTCTAGCACCAGCAATGAACATGCTGAAGCCTTGGTGCGATTGATATTCGACCAGTCGCAAATAGATGTAGGTAAAATGTACCTGCTTCCCAAGACTTATGAGGTAATCCCTGACCCTGATTTCAGCACCAAAATGCGTTATTTGTGCATTTCTCCTTTGATCCTAATTAATCCAGACAAGGAGCCGGAGAAGGCACAAGACTTGATTGACCCTACCTCTCAACAGTTCTCAGACATCCTCTACAATATCACATTGGATCGCATGGAGCGTGCCGGATACCCTGAATCCCAGCTGAACGAGTTTGCGGAGTTTGAAGCGCAACCCGACATGGAATATATCACCAAGATCAACGAGACAGGAAAAAAATACGCGAGGTTCTATAAATCAGCAGCCGGCAATACCATGATGGGATTCTTGTTGCCATTCACCTTGCATGCTCATCCTGAAGTTCAAAAATTCATTTGGCAAGCAGGACTGGGGGTATTGACCGAGGAAGGATACGGAATGGTCGATTTAGTTAAAGCCTAAAACGCAACAAGGGCAGGGAATTATTTCCTGCCCTTTAATTTTTCAAAACCCATGAATCCTAAAAAAGACAACAAATCATTGTGGCTGATTATTGTGGCAGCCCTTGGTTATTTCGTAGACATTTATGACTTAGCGCTTTTCAACGTGGTTAAACGCGAGAGCCTTGAGCACATAAATGAAGTAATGGGACTATCGTTGGATATAAAAAGCACCGGCATTTTCTTGTTCAACTGCCAAATGGCAGGTATGCTTTGTGGCGGGTTGCTTTGGGGAATCTGGGGAGATAAAAGAGGTCGTATTAACGTGCTTTTCGGCAGTATCATCCTATACTCGCTCGCTAATATTGCCAATGCTTTCACATTTGATATCACATCTTACGCAGTCATAAGGTTCATTGCTGGAATAGGGTTAGCTGGAGAGTTAGGAGCAGGCATAACCTTGGTCTCGGAATCCATGCCAAAAGAAAAGAGGGGTTATGGAACCATGATTATCGTGACTTTTGGGGCATTAGGAGCAGTAGCAGCTGGATTAGTTGGAACCGAAGGTCATCTTATTGCAGATTTTCTGACCAAAACAACCGGAATGCATTTTGCCAATTGGCAAGTGGTTTATTTGATAGGTGGTGTAATGGGACTTGCATTACTGGCTTTACGAGTTGGCGCATTTGAGTCAGGCATGTTCAACAACATGGCTTCTCGAAACGATATTAGCAAAGGAGACTTCATCAAATTGGTTAAAAACAAAAACACCAGGATGAAATACTTCAACTGCATACTTATCGGATTACCGGTTTGGTATATCGTTGGAGTTTTAATCGCCCTGTCACAAGATGTATTCGCTGCAGAACTAGGTATTGAAGGAGTGGTAAACGGCAAGGTAGTTATGTATTGCTATATAGGACTTTCCGTAGGAGACCTTTTATCTGGCTTGATCAGTCAAATACTCAAGAGTCGGAAAAAAGTGGTCTTTATCTATCTCGGCATGACCTTGGCTTTATTGTTTTATTACATATTCGGCGCTTATGGCATTACACGAGACGAATATTATTTCCTTTGCTTCCTACTGGGATTTGCAACTGGCTATTGGGCGATTTTTGTAACCATTGCCGCTGAACAATTTGGAACAAATATTCGATCAACGGTAACTAACACCGTGCCTAATTTTGTCAGAGGTTCCGTTATACCGATCACAACTGGTTTTACCGCTCTCTTATCTTACACCAATTCCCTAAACAGTGCGCTTATTGTAGGTCTGATTTGCATCGGCTTGGCAACCTGGGGAATCAGTAGATTGAAGGAATCATTTTCCGAAGATTTGGATTATTTTGAATCCATGTAATGACTGAGAACAAAAAAACCATCGTTCTTGGCGCAAGTCCGAATCCCGAACGGTATTCATTCAAGGCGATAATAGCATTGAGAAATAAAGGTCATGATGTGATTGGCGTTGGAAAACGAAAAGGTAGCGTGGCTGATATAGATATCGAGGATGGTAACCTTTTTCACCAAAACATTCACAGCATCACTATCTACATGAATGCGACCAACCAAAAGGCTTGGTACGATTTCATTTTCTCAAACAATCCTAAACGGATTATTTTAAATCCTGGTGCTGAAAACACGGAACTTGAAGCCTTGGCCAACGAAAAAGGTATTGAAGTTTTGGATGCCTGTACGCTGGTGTTATTGGCTACCGGCAATTATTGAAACGAACCCTTAGGAATAAGAATAGTTACCGTCGCCCCCTTCATAGGCTTTGAGTCCATGGAGATGGTAAAGCCATGGAAGTCGGATATGGTTTTAACAATAGGTAGCCCCAAACCATAACCTTGCTCATCTGCAGGATTAAACCTTTTAAAGCGATCGAAAATATTATTGATCTGCGAGTCGTCCATACCTATTCCGGTATCTTGTATTTGCAACCGATAACCATCGGTTACACGCTCCCCGCGAATGAATATGTTGCCACCTATGTTATTATAACGAATAGCATTGTTTACGAGATTGAAAATCATGTTGAAAAGCAAAGAACGATTAACAGGAGTAACAGGGGCAACAGGCTCCATGCTCTTCACCAATACTATTTGCTTTTCTTGAATCAAATCCTCCAATTCTTCGCAAACCTCACCAACCAAGGCATTCAGATCAGCGGAATCCTGTTTCAGGAACTGATCATTTTCTATCTTGGAAATCATAAGCAGGGCCTTAATGATTTTACTGAGTCGCTTCAATGTTTTAAGGGATTCCATGACCTTGTCCTCGGCCTGCTCTGAAAGTTCATGTTCCACAAGCATGTTTTCAAAGCGGTTTTGCAGTATGGAAATAGGCGTTAAAAGCTCATGTGCCACATTGGCGATGAATTCCTTTTCAATTAAAAACGCATCCCGCGTCTTTCGCATCAACTCGTTGATACTGTCATCGAGATAACGGAACTCATGGGTTGAGGTTTTCACCGGCTGGAAAACGTACATAGATGGATTCTTGGGTAGGCGCAGTTTTTGCTTTACAATCCGATTGAATGGTCGCAACATCAAGCGGGCAAATCCGATATCAATGAAAATAGAAACCACGATAAAAAGTATCATTAAAGTCAAACTGAACTGAACTACGGCCTTGTTCAACTGTTCGATGGTACCCAACCCCTCACCTATCCTAAGCATATACTGCTGATTATCGTAAACGAAGGCTTGCTTAACCACACGATGGTTCAGTTTTTCGTTTTCAACCAACACCTGCTCATTGGAAATCTGAGTTTCAGGAGGGGGCATGTCATTACGCAGAGGTGTAATGGATACGAACTCTTCCTTGAAGATATTATAACTTTCGAAGGAGCAGTCCTGCTCCATTATTATTTCATTTATGCCTCCACGCGAAATAATCATCATGATACGATCCGTACGAGCTATTAATCGCTTGTCAATATGATCATAAACAACCTGCTCTGTCAATAAAGGCAGAAAAATACCGAACGCAGCAAAGATTATACCCTTGGATAGGGCATTGTAAATAGCAAGCTTTACTTGTAGCTTCATGTTACAGGTTCAAACGGTATCCGATTCCACGCACGGTCTCCAACCAATCAATATTACCATGTGCGCTCAGTTTCTTACGCAGGTTCTTGATGTGAACATCTATGAAATTGGAATCGTAGTCATCTTCCATAGTGTCGCCCCAAATATGCTCTGTAAGTTGCATACGGGTAAGCACACGGTTTCTGTTCAAGGCCAGATAATGCAGCAAATCAAACTCCTTCTTGGTAAGAGTAACCTCATTACCTGAATAACGCACCGTCCTGCTATTCAAATCCATCACAAAACCACCTATATCGACAGTATTGGAAGTAAGTCCGTGTTTTCGTCTCATGATAGCCTGCATTCGGGCATTAAGCTCAGGTAACGAAAATGGTTTTGCCAAATAATCGTCGGCACCGAGTTCCAGACCATGTATTTTATCATCTGTTTCACTGCGAGCTGTAAGTATGATGAATGCCGCATCGCAGCCGCCATCCCGTGCTTCCTTCAAAAGGTCAAATCCGTTATAATCCGGTAAACCGATATCCAGAAGAATGAAGTCGTAGTTATTGATAAATATTTTCTCTGAGGCCGACTTGCCATTGAATGCCACATCCACATTAAAGCCTTGTGAAGTAAGGAAAGTCTCCACTTCGTGAGAAAGGGCCCTTTCATCTTCTACCAATAAAACATTCATTTGAATCTAGTATGACGGAGTTAATTTAATACCTGATCAATCGATTTGAGTATTCGCTCACAAGCAATCCTTATTTCATCATCATTTATAATCAGCGGCGGGGCAAGTCGAAGCTTATGTGGGGCAAATAGAAACCAATCCGTAAGCACACCGTTTTCAATACATGCTTGAATGATGTCTTTGGCTAATTGTTCAGATGAAAAGGTCAGCCCCATCATCAATCCCTTACCGGTGATGGATAAGATGGCCGGATGAACGAGTAAACTCCTGAAAAGATTGGCTTTACGTTCTATCTCTTCCTTTCCTATCGAGCTCAATACATCAAGAGAAGCCTTGGCAGCCGCGCAACAAACTGGGTGGCCGCCAAAAGTGGTGATGTGCCCTAAAACAGGATTCTCAGCCAAACTGGACATGATATTTCTGGATGAAATGAATGCGCCCATAGGCATGCCGCCACCGATAGATTTACCGAGCACAAGTATGTCGGGACTTATATTGTAATCCATGAATGCCATGAATGGACCGGTGCGATGAAATCCAGATTGAATCTCATCTACAACGAGCAAGGCACCTGTTTGTTTACATCTTTCTTGCACTTGAGTAATGAAACTAATGGATGCTGCCTCAGCGCCAACCTCCCCCCTAACCAACTCGATCACAACGCAAGCGGTTTTGTTTGTAATGAGTTCTAATTGCTCAGCGTTCTCGAAGTCCAAATGCGTTACACCAGGCAAGAGCGGGCGAAAGGAATTCCTGAAGTACTCGGAGCCCATGATGCTCAAAGCACCGTGAGTACTTCCGTGGTAAGCATTGTTGAAAGCCACAATTTCGGGCCGACCAGTAAATCTTTTGGCAAGTTTCATGGCGCCTTCAATGGCTTCGGAACCTGAATTTACGAAGTAACAATTGTCGAGGTAATCTGGAAGCTTATCCAACAATGCCTGTGCGAAAAGCACTTGAGGACTGAGCACCATTTCTCCGTAAACCATGATGTGCATGTATTTGGAAACCTGGTTTTGGATGGCTTCTATCACATGAAGGTGCGAGTGGCCCACACTACTCACCGATATTCCCGAAATAAGGTCTATCCATTGCTGCCCATTGGGTCCGCTTAAGTAAAC
>JBJTQS010000184.1:0-9733 GCA_046075765.1 Bacteroidota bacterium | reverse complement strand
CGCTCCAGGCGATGATCATCACGCTTCATTTGAGGACTTGAAAGCATTCCAGCGTGAATGGAACGCCATTGGGTTGGTGCCTATCAAGCAGAAGGATGATGTGAATGCAAGATTCAAGCAGGCGATTGATGCGCAGTTTGCCAAATTGAAATCCTCTGATCGTCCACGCGGCAATTACCAACCAAAGACCCAATTCGTTTCTAAATCTACTACAGATAAAGGTGGCGATCCAGAGCGTCGTAGTTTACTGAACCGTATTTCAGAATTGAAGAACGATGTACAGATTTGGGAAAACAACATCGGCTTTTTTGCCAAATCAAAAACAGCCGACAAATTGAAGTCCGAGTTTGAAGACAAGATCAGCAAAGCCAAAAAGGAAATCGGTGCCTTGATGGAAAAGCTAAAAGGTCCTGAACAGCCTAAGCCTACGGAAGAACCACCAGCAGCCGAACAGGCTTGATGTGTTGATAATAAACATATTATGTAAACAGGGCTCTCAACAGTGGCCCTGTTTCATTTAATATTTTAACACATATTTAACATTTATGACTTGTTAGGATAATATAATCTTAAGTTTTTTGCGTAAATAAATTAAGATACCATGATATCAAAGTCATTACTCTATGTAGCCTTAGGTCTGTTGTTTACCTACAATGCCCAGGCACAGTCTGCCTCTAATGATTCGCTTCAAAAAGAGGTCACACAACTGAAAAAGGATGTGTCAGCTATTAAGCGCATCAAGTTTTCGGGTTACATCCAGCCGCAATTTCAATTGGCTGATTCGGCCGGAGCAGCTTCGGTAGCAGGAGGGAATTTCGCTGCAGGGCTTAACAATCGCTTCATGATACGTCGTGGCAGGCTTAAGGCAGTGTATACTTCCACTGAGAATTCAAAAGCTATTTCAACCTCGCAATTCACCATGCAGATAGATGTAACCGAACGCGGCATGGTCATTAAAGAAGCATTCGCAAAACTCACCGATCCTTGGAAAGGTGTTGCATCCGTAAGTATGGGGATGTTCAATAATCCATTTGGATTTGAAGTAGGTTATTCATCCGCTTTGCGCGAAACACCTGAGTTTGGTCGTATGTCGCAAACGCTGTTCCCAAATGAAATGGAAGTGGGAGCCATGTTGACACTTCAAGGACCAAAGAAATCCAAGTGGAATAAATACCGTTTGGATGCTGCGCTTGTAAATGGGAACAATGCGCCAGGCTATGGTGTGGATGTTTCTGATTTTGATAGCAAGAAGGATTTTGTTGGTCGCTTTTCTACGGATCAATCATTCAAGGATGGCAAACTTTTAATAGGTGCTGGTCTTTCCTACTATTCCGGCGGTTTCAGGATCGACTCGGTGAATGTTTACAGCATGGGTCAGTCAAGTATTGGCATAAACGGCTTCATACTCGATACCAAAGCAGCCGATAATGGAGTTGTTGCCATCAGCGATAGAGGTTTCACAGAACGCACTTATATGGGCGCTGATTTACGACTCACTGTTAAATGGAAGGCAGGTTCCACAACTTTGCGTGGCGAGTATATTACTGGACAACAGCCGGGTTTGTCAACTTCTTCAAGGAGTCCGAATGATAAATCGCCGATCTCCAAAGACATTTACAATCGTGAATTCAGTGGAGGATATTTCTATCTGATACACGCATTGCCAAAGTTGCCTTTAGAGTTTGTTGCAAAATACGATATCTATGATCCTAACACTGACGTATCAGGCGACGAAGTGGGCAAAGTTCCTGGTGCATCCGACAAGACTACCAATGAAACGGATTTGAAGTACACTACACTCGGTTTTGGTCTCAATTGGTATTACGATCAGAATATTCGTTTGATGGCCTATTACGATATGGTAACCAACGAAACCAGTACCAACCTATCGGGTTGGACGGCAGATAAGCAGGATAATGTTTTCACATTGCGCATGCAAGTGAAATTCTAATAAGACATTTTTTAGTTAACCGTTTTGATGGCAAGCTCTTTGAGCTGCTCATCGCTGATGCTGGAAGGGGAGTCGATCATGACATCCCTTCCGGCATTGTTTTTTGGGAATGCTATGTAATCACGGATGGACTCCGATCCTCCGAAGAGCGAACAAAGCCTGTCGAATCCGAAAGCAATTCCTCCATGTGGTGGAGCACCAAATTCAAACGCATTCATCAGGAAGCCAAATTGTTTTTGGGCTTCTTCGTCAGAGAATCCAAGTAAAGAAAACATCTTACGCTGAATGTCTTTGTAATGGATGCGAATAGAGCCTCCGCCAACTTCAACGCCATTGATCACCATATCGTAGGCATTGGCTCGCACTTTCCCGGGATCCGTATCCAGCAAATGCATGTCTTCAGGCAATGCTGAAGTGAAAGGGTGATGCATGGCATGCCAGCGACCCGACTCCTCATCTTTTTCCAAGAGCGGGAAATCGAGTACCCATGCGCATTTGAAAACATTTTTGTCGCGAAGCCCAAGTCTTTCACCCATTTCCAAACGTAATTCCGATATCGCTTTGCGGGTTCGTGATTCATTTCCTGCAAGCACGAGGATTAAGTCTCCAGGCTTGCTTCCGCATGCGGCAGACCATTTCCCCAATTCATCCGCAGTGAAAAATTTATCGACGGAAGATTTGATGGTGCCATCCGTATTGTGTTTGGCATAGATCAACCCCGACATACCGATCTGTGGTCGTTTCACCCATTCGGTAAGCTCGTCGAGTTGTTTGCGCGTGTATTCAGATTGACCATCAACGTTGATGGCTATGATTAATTCAGCATCATCAAAAACCTTGAAACCTTTTCCCTTACCGATCTCTGTGAGGTCGCAAAGTTTCATGCCGAATCGCAAGTCAGGTTTATCGTTACCGTAATATCGCATGGCATCCGCATAGGATATCCGCTCTAGCGTAGGAATCTCTTTACCTAAAACCGTTTTAAACAAGTGTCGGGCTAATCCTTCAAACATATTCAGGATGTCTTCGCGTTGCACGAAACTCATCTCACAATCTATTTGCGTGAACTCAGGTTGTCTGTCGGCTCGCAGGTCTTCGTCTCGGAAGCACTTCACAATCTGGAAGTATTTATCGAATCCGGAAACCATTAACAGCTGTTTGAATGTTTGCGGCGATTGCGGCAGTGCATAGAACTCTCCAGGATTCATTCGTGATGGAACCACGAAATCGCGTGCGCCTTCAGGCGTGGATTTGATGAGTACCGGTGTTTCTATTTCTATGAAGCCATTCGAATCCATGTAGCTTCTTACTACTTGCGCCATGCGATGACGAAGCATGATGCTGTTCATCACAGGTGCCCTGCGCAAGTCGAGATAACGGTATTTCATGCGCAAGTCATCGCCGCCATCGGTTTCATCTTCAATCGTAAAAGGAGGAACGGCCGAAGGGTTCAGTATTTCAAATTTCGAAACGGCGATTTCGATATCACCGGTTGTCATTTTTGGATTCTTGCTACTGCGTTCGGAAACAATTCCCGTGGCTTGTACCACAAACTCACGACCAAGTTTCCTGGCAGCTTGGCACAAGCCATCATCCGTTTCCATATTGAACAGCAGTTGGGTGATGCCGTAGCGGTCGCGCAGATCCACAAAGGTTAATCCGCCCAGATCACGGCCTCTTTGAACCCATCCGCAAAGGGTAACCTGTTGTCCAACATGACTGATATTCAACTCTCCGCAATTGTGTGTACGATACATGAAAATGAATGATTTAGCTCGTAAAGTTACGAAAAAGACAAATAGTGGAATCGGTTCCGAATCAGGTTTTTAGGATGACAGTGTTTTTTATTCGGTTTCAGTTATGGGCTTTATTAGGGGATGGCACAAATAAATGCGCTGGTATTGCGTTAACTTTAGGATCTATAAATCAAAAACTACCCAATGAAAATATTCCTAACATGTTGCCTCGTAGTAGTTCTGTCATCATGTGAGTCACCCCCTTTGGATGAAGGCAAGTGCATTACTTTGGTAGAGGCACACATGAAAGAAGCCTCTGCACAAAATTATGATGCGGTTTTGGAAATGTACGACGCATCTTTTTTGGAATCCGAACCTGCTGATGTGAAGGTGAAGAAGCTGAAAAAATTATTCGAAGTTTTGGGGCCGGTTGAGGATTTTGATTTCATCAATGCCACCGACATTAAAGAAGTTGGTGTGCCTCGTCAAATGAAATTGGAATACGGTGTTCGTCATGCCAAGGCTTCAACCATCGAAACCTTTATGGTTGTGGAAGCCGAAGGCGGCTACAAGATCGCAGGATACTATGTGGAAGTGAGCTGAGTTGTTGGCGTGTTATAGCGCGATTCACTTTACTTTTCCGAACATCTCCTCCAACACAAATTTGCGGTAGGTGAAGATGTCGTTCAATTGTTTTTTTACAAATAGCGTGTTCGCTAAAGAACCTAAAGGGCCAAGAGGTAGCGCGTAATGAATCAGGTCACGCATTTCCACTCCTTCCGGAATCGCTTTCAGGAAATGCTTGTGGTGCCAAAAAGTGTAAGGACCAAAACGCTGTTCATCCACGAAGTAATTCGGTTCGTTCACATGTGTGATTTCGGTTACCCATCGTAAAGGAATGCCTGCCACGGGTTTTACAAAATAAGAAATCACCTGGCCAGCATACATCTTCTCTCCTTTGAAGCCTGATGTGATTTCAAAACCCATGTAGGGCGGTGTGATCTTGGTTAGGTTGGATGGTGATGAAAGAAACTCCCAAGCCTGTTCAATGGTGATAGGTAGTCGCTGCGTTTTTTCCAATTCGAATATTTTCATCTCTTTATTTTAGTGATGACATGCCGCCATCGATGTGAAAAACCTGACCGGTTACCCAAGCAGCCTCAGGGCTCAACAAATATTTGGCCATCGAAGCGATTTCATCGGGTTGTCCGATGCGCTTAAGCGGATGGCGTTCTTCGGATGCTTTGAGTTTCGCTTCCGAATTTGTGAGTTTTTCTGCCATTGGAGTAGCAGTTAACGATGGTGCGATTACATTCACCCTGACCTTGGGGGCAAGCTCTGCAGCTAACGCTTTTCCGAAACCTTCTACAGCACCTTTGGCAGCAGAAACAGAAGCATGAAATGCCATTCCAGATTGCACGGCTACTGTGCTGAATAGTACGATGGATGGGTTGGAGGTTTCCAGCAACCGCGGTAGGTATTGCTGAATGCATCGAACGGCTCCAAGCAAATTAATCTGGAAATCATTCATGAAGTCATCCGCTTTCAGCGACCTAAAAGGTTTCAAGGTGATGCTGCCGGGGCAATAAACTAAGCCGTTGATGGGAGATGTTAATTCTGGTAGGGGCGACTGAGCGTTGGTTACATCCGCTTGTAGATGGGTGATTCCTGAAATGGAGAAATCGGTTTCATTTCTACGACTGAGCGTTGTCACGGAATGTCCATGACCGGCTAACTGCCCAGATAAGGCAGCGCCAATGCCTGATGTGCCTCCGATGATGAGAAAGTGATTAGATGACATGATTCTCCAACAAGTCGAATCAAGCAAAGGTTTCGAGACTTGCTAGAAAACGCAATATTTCAGTTGCTTTGGCTTTGCGAATGCTTTGTTGTAAGCTCTCGGGTGTTTTCTAAAAATTAATGGTAAAGGTTGTTTTGGAAGGTGTTTTCCAATGTTTCTCGCAAAGACCGCAATGTTTCTCGCAAAGGGCGCAAAAAGGCTTAATAAGCTCTATCGATATTCTTTATTCTCTGAACGCTGATCTAGCGGATAGCCGCGGATGCACACGGATTTGTTATTCTACTGAAATAAAATTTATGCAAATCTAAAAGTTCCCTGTTGTCCGTTTTTTGTTTTTAGAACTGACACCTTTACGGAGTATCGCCTTTCACCTTCCGCCGCCGCTTCCCGCCGCTCCCTCCTGCCTCCTGCCGCTGCCTCCCGCTACTACTCTCCAGCCACCGATTTACTGTTCGCCTGTTTGCGCTCTTCCCAAAAGTATTTGAATGGTACGAAAAGCATCCCGAAGCACTCGCCATGTTCTTTGCCTAAGTGTTTGTGGTGCATTTTATGGGCGCGACGAAGACCTCTGAGATACCAGTGGTTGCTGTTTCTTAAAAATTTGAATCGTTGGTGAATGAAAATGTCGTGAACTAAGAAGTAGGCTAAGCCATAAGCCGCAATACCCAAGCCAAGATAGAATTTGAAATCCATGCCATTCAGGCTGCCAAAAAGCATAAGCATCATAGATGGGATGGCAAAAATCAGGAAGAAGGCATCGTTCTTCTCAAAGAACCCTTTACTTTCCTGGTGATGGTCGCGATGCAGGTACCAAAGGAATCCGTGCATCACGAATTTGTGCGTACACCAGGTGATGGCTTCCATGACAAGGAAGGTTGCGAGGGTAATACCTAAGCCAATTGAGATTTCCATTTTTAAAGGATAATTATGGTTTTTTCTGTTATAAGAATGATAACAACAAGGTGATACCTTTGGTTTTCTTTACAAATTCAAAGGTGTTTCAGGATTCATCTACGCTGATCAAGGGCTCCTTAACAATCTCTTTGTTTTGCTTTTTATTGTTGATGGTGAGCAGGATGGATGGTAACAGAACCAAGTTGGTGATGAGGGACATAATCAGCGTAAGCGAAATCAAAATACCTAAAGCGGCAGTACCTCCGAAACTGGAAACGGCGAAAATCGAAAAGCCAAAAAACAATATGACGGTTGAATAAATCATGCTCAATCCAGTTTCTCGAATGGCAATGTTGATGGCGTTAACAGCATTGCCACCGAGTTTTTTAAGTTCTTGACGGTATTTGGTGAGGAAGTAAATGGTGCCGTCTGATGATATTCCAAAGGCGATGCTGAAGATTAGGATGGTAGATGGCTTGAAACGGATGTCGAGGAAGCCCATTACACCTGCCGTGATTATGAGCGGTATCAAACACGGTAGCTTGGAAAGTACAATGATCCTGACAGAGCGAAACAAGGCCATCCCAACGATTGAAATTAGTATGATCTCTATTAATAGGCTTTCCAAAAGATTGTACAATAGGTAGTCATTGCTCTTCAAAAACACGAGGCTATGACCCGTCATGCTTACCTGGTAATCCTGTGGATTGAAAATCTCATCAACTTTCGGCTTGATCTCAGCCATCAAGGTTTTCATTCTCTCCGATCCCACATCCGCCATTTGGTAAGAAATGCGTGTGCGACTTCGAGTGCTGTCGATAAACGAACGCAAACGCTCGTTTTGTCCGCTGAAGGTTCCATAGTATTCCGATAATCCTTTTAGCTGAATGAACCCAGGCACTATGTAGTGCTTTTTTTCGCCACCCTGGTAAGCCTGGTTCGAAAACTTGATGGCTTCCACAATGGATACGGGCTTTGAAAAATACTCGTATTCGGAAAGCATCTTTTGCAAGGATTTGATCTTGTACAAGGTCTTTGCATCATCTGCAAATACACCATCGGGCTTCTTGGTGTCTACCACAATCTCGAACGGCAAAACCCCTTTGAAATGCTTTTCAAAGAATTTGAGGTTGGTGTAGATCGGGTCTTTGGTAGGAAGGTCGTCAACAACGAAGCCAATCACACTTATGCCGAGGATACCTACGGTGCCGAGTATGGTTAATACCAATGTGGTGATGTAAACCGCTTTGCGCCTTTTGTGCACCAGGTGTTCTATGGCGGACAGAATACGATTGATGCGTTTTCCTTCCAGGTGTTTGGTGTGTCGAGGCTTAGGTGGTGGAAGAAGGAAAAGTATCACGGGCACTAAAATCAGTGTGAGTAGATAGGTGGCCATCACACTGATGGCGGCTACTACTCCAAACTCGACTAACAAGGAACTTTCGGTGAAGTACAATACTCCGAACCCAATGGAGGTGGTGATATTTGCAAGGAAGAGTGTGATGCCAATGGTTTCGATCATCCGCGAAAGCGCCTTGATCTTGTTTTTGTGCATCACATATTCGCTTTGGAATTTGTTGATTAGGAAAACGCAGTTTGGAATACCAATCACCATGATGAGTGGCGGAATCAAACCTGTAAGCACGGTGATCTTATAGCCGAACAACTGCAGTATGCCCACGGACCATACTACTCCAATGGCAACGATGACGATACTGAAAAAAACGTTCATCATCGACTTGAAGAACATCCATAATATCAGCGCGGTGATGACGATAGCCAATATCAAAAACAACGTCATTTCATGCGACACTTTCGACATCATCTGCGTCCGAATATAGGGCATGCCGGAGTAGTGCATGTCGATGCGATGCTTGGTTGCAAATGCGTCGGTCAACGTTTTGATCTCGTTAACAATCTCGATTCTCCTTTTCGAATTCAACGAACCACTGTTGAAGGTGATGGCCATTACCGTGGCGGATGTCTCCTTGTTGTATACGATTCCTTCGTAAAAGGGCAACTGTTCAAATACCTCACGGATGCTGTCTACATCGGCCTGCGTTCTTGGTATCCGTTTAATCAATGGCTCGAAGTCGAAGCGTCTGAGGCTATCATTCCGTACCAGTGTGTAGGATGTGGGAACCGAAACCACGTCCTTGATCCCAGGAATGATTTTAATCGCTTTGCTGAGGTGGTACCAGTCGTTGAATTTATTGAGCGAGAAAAAAGTGGAGTCGGCGAATCCCACTACCATTACATTACCATCACTGCCAAAGTCTTGCTTGAATTGCTGGTACTCGATGAATGAAGGGTCATCGGCCGGTAGGATTTTAGCGAACTCGTAAGAAAGCTCCATTTTGGAAGCCTCGTATCCCATGAAGGCTGTGCCAATCAATACGGCTAGCGTGAAAAACAACTTGTTTCGCAGTAGCAAACTGGCGAATCGTTTGAACATGGTTTCCGGATTAGATAGGCTTAATAATGGGCTGTAAAATTAGTCACATGCTTTCAACTTGACATGCCATTGGCCATATTCTGTGTGCTAGCTCAGTGTATTGTTAATCAGTTTTTTATGCTAAATATGATTCTTTTTCTGTTGTAAGGGGTTGAAAGGAATACCATAAAAGAAAAACCCTCCGACACGGATGTGTTTCGGAGGGTGGTGTAGCCTCGACAGGAATCGAACCTGTATCAAAAGTTTAGGAAACTTCTATTCTATCCATTGAACTACGAGGCCCTGGCTACCAGTAATTTACAATTATATCCGTGAATTTCCTGAAACCGAGGCGCAAAGCTACTAAATCGAGGCTTTGCCGACAATGAATGAGCGCGATGTAATGAATCTATTAGTTCAGGGTGTGGTCAGCTTCAAAAAGGTTATATAGCCGAGTATACCATAGACTGCCAATGGCAAGGCCACACAAACCCAAACGGAGGTTGCCGTGTAATTGGAGCCTACACGATTGAAGGAGAGCAAAAACTTAACGGATTTATCAAAAATGTGATCACACAAGCGGGAAAAACGTCCGCAGCCTGCAAGTACGCCCAATGTAAAGCAGCTAAAGCCGAATGTAAACCAATGGATCGAAAGAATATAGTCTATCATCAAAACCCAGCTTAGTGGAATAATTCCATAATAGACAATAACATTCATCTCGTTGTAGGTTCGCCCCAGCAATGAACCTGACTTTCGCAATCCGGCCTCCACTAGCAAGAATATGATCTGCATGTTTGAGGTGGAAGTTTTTTGCTTTTTGGGTTTGGACTTCATGAGGGTTCCATTTAGTTTAAATCTATAAAAAAAATAATTCATCCAATAATTCGAATTGGTTTACGTTCAGGCTATCCGAG
>JBJTQS010000183.1:0-7639 GCA_046075765.1 Bacteroidota bacterium | reverse complement strand
GTGACTGTGGAGCAATATCCCAACTTGAAAGCCAATCAGAATTTCCTGGAGCTTCAATCCGAACTTACCGGCACTGAAAACCGAATCAAGGTATCTAGAAACAATTTCAACGAAGCCATCAAAAACTACAACCTAAGCGTAAAATCCTTCCCTACAAACATCATGGCATCGATGTTCGGATTCCAGGCAAGGGCTTATTTTGAATCTGATGCAGGTGCTGAAAAAGCGCCCAAGGTTGAATTTTAATTTCTATCGAAATGGCTTCAAGCGTATTTTCTGAAAGTGATCTGGCCTCCATCAAAGAGGCAGTTGGCGAGGCAGAGCTAAGCACCTCGGCAGAAATACGCGTTTATCTCGACAAACATGTAAAAGGCGATCCGTTGGATCATGCCGCCTACCTGTTCAATAAGCTGGGCATGTCGGCAACCGCCCTCAGAAATGGAGTCATGATTTACATCGCGTATGCAGATCGTAAGTTTTGCATCATTGGCGATGTCGGAATACACCAACATGTAGGTGATGAATTCTGGAAATCGATTTCGGATAAGATGCGTGAATCTTTCAGGGCTGGATTGATGCGCGAAGGAGTAACCAATGCTGTAAAGGAAGTTGGAGCCGTATTAGCCAATCATTTTCCTCGGATGAACAACGATATCAACGAACTTTCGGATGAGGTGCAGACAGGTTTTTAATTCCGCATTACTCACCATACTGATACTGATTAATTCAGTCCAGTTGTTCGCACAGCAATATACTGAGCGTCCATCTCCGCCAAGGCTGGTAAACGATTTCGCTTCCATTCTGAATCCCGAAGAGCAACAATCGCTTGAAAGCAAATTGGTAGCGTATGACGACAGCACATCCACTCAAATCGCTATCGTCATATTAAAAACACTTGATGGTTTCCCAATCGAGGATTACACTTTCGAATTGGCCGAGCGTTGGGGAGTGGGTAGAAGCAAGAAAGACAATGGCATCATGATCATGGTGGCCCTTGAGGATCGCAAGGTTTTCATTGCCACAGGATATGGAATGGAAGGCACCATCACCGATGCGCGTGCCAAAAACATAATCGAAAACTCCATCAAACCCAATTTCAAAGAGAACAGATATATTCAGGGTCTTGATGAAGCAACCAATCGCATCATTGCATATGCATCAGGCGAGTATGTGAATGACGAACCCAAGCGAAACGAGTTCCCCTGGATGCAAATCCTTTTTGCATTAATATTCATTGCACTTGTCATTACCCTTCGGGTAAATCAAGTAAAAAGATATGCCAGGATCAATCATCTTTCATTTTGGACAGCCTGGATGTTGTTGAATCAAACTTCTTTGCCACACCGAGGCGCTTGGGGTGGGTTTTCCGGAAGAGGCGGTTTTCAGTGCCGGTAAGCTCGGATTGAAGCTCCAGGAAATTCTGATTGGCTTTCAAGTTGGGATATTGCTCCACAGTCACCAATAATCGACTCAAAGAACTTGAAACCGCTCCTTGAGCTTCTTGGAATTTTTGGAGGTTTTCCTTGTTTAGATTGGAAGCATCGAACTTTACTTGGGTGGCCTGTGCGCGTGCTTGTACAACGGCTTCCAGCGTCGATTTCTCGAAATCGGCATAGCCCTTAACGGTGCTCACCAAATTTGGAATCAGATCGAGCCTGCGTTGGTAATCACTTTCAACGTTCTGCCATGCGGCATTCGCCTCTTCATTTTTGGACACCAATCTGTTATAGGACGATGACAACCACCACACGAACAACAGGGCGATGGATCCGAAAATCAGCAATTTTTTCATTTTATTTTGTTTGGTTTTGGGTTAAAGATAACAATTAAATCAGGTAAAGGTTCATTCGTTAATTTGCAATTCCAAGCGGATTAAGCTTCGGGTGGTGGGGGTTATTTTAAATCGATCGTCGATGCGGTGTGGAGCCAGCCACAAAATTTTATCCTCGCAACATATAACATAGGACGCGGTCCGTTCTACCAAGGTCGCTTTATTGTCGGTAAGGAAATCGCTAACGAGCTTGCTGTTTTGCATGCCTAAAGGGTGAAAGCGATCGCCAACATGAAATCTTCTGACAATTATAGGGAAGGATATTTTTGATGCATCCAAATAAGCCACATTCGATTGCCCAAAGTCAGCTTCGTTCACCTGTTCATGAAATGATATCATTAGACTGCCGAATTCAAGGTCTGCAGCTGAATCCGTTTTCTTGATTTCGTAAATCTCGGATGATTCCAATGTCTGTGTGTCTGTCAATACAAGATTAGAACGATCCTTTACCAACATCATATTGCCCGAAATGAATTGTGCCCCGGATGCTGTCTCGTTACGGATTGCCTGTTCGCAAGTATCATAGTTGAATCCGTGATTACGCAGCACATGGAAAAGTAATGTGGCTGGCTGAGGATATTCGAAGAGTATATCAAGGTTGAAGACCGTGAAGCGCTCTTGATATAGATTTCTGCTGATCTTGGTTTCCACGCTTTGCGTTATCCAATCCAAGATATACTCATAGCGTTGCATGAGCAAGGAGTGGTTTGAAATGGCTTCGCTGGCTTTTGGATTCAAGCTGCGCAACATGGGTAGTACTTCATGTCTGATATAATTGCGCTCGTAGTGAGTGTCGGCATTCGATGAATCTTCCCTCCAAGCAAGTTGGTGCAGTTGGGCATAATCGATTATTTCTGCTCTGCTCATATTCAGGAGTGGACGAATGATATTTCCAACCTTGGGTTTGATACCATGCATGCCTGCGATTCCTGTTCCCTTTACCAAATTCAGTATAACCGTCTCAATAGAATCATCTAAATGATGTGCTACAGTAATAAATCTGCAGGCTTGTTGACCTGCCAACTCTTCAAACCAATCGTATCGCAGTTTTCTGGCGGCCATTTGTATGGAGATTCCGTTATCGGAGGCGAACAAAGTAGTGTTGAATGCCTTTTCATAGTATGCCAATCCCAAGTTATGCGTGGCTTGCCGAACAAATTCGGCATCCAAATCCGATTCTTGTCCTCGAAGCTTGAAGTTACAATGGGCAACGATCGGATCGAGATTTGATTGACGAATCAAATGCATCAAAACCATCGAATCAACTCCGCCACTAACCGCCACCAAAACCCGGGATCCATCTGGAAGCCCAAGATTTGAAATCGCTGTTGTGAATTTTTGTTGCAAATCCATTATGAGTGTTGGATGACGGCCTCTTCAATGGGGATACCCAATGCCTGTAGCTGTGGTTTTAATTTCAATAAGCACTCCTGCCATTCTGATTCCAATTCACAATGCACAGTGATGGCTCCTCCAGCAGTAACAGTAGCCAATTTGTTTTCAAGGTCGAGGCAAATGGTACGGATCACCACATTGAAGTCGAAATAACCGCCCGGGGCGAAAAAACCGATGGTGCCTGAAAACATGCCCCGCTTAAATCCTTCAATCCGATCAATGATTTTCATGGCACTGATTTTTGGTGCGCCAGTCATGGAGCCCATTGGAAAGGTGGCTTTTAATATGGATGCGAATCCAATGTCCGCTTGCAAGCGGCAAGAAACCGAAGTGATCATTTGGTGAACAGTGGCAAAGGAATGCACACCGAACAGCTCATCCACTTTAACCGATCCTTTTTGAGCTACCTTCGATAAGTCGTTGCGGACTAAATCCACAATCATCACGTTCTCGGCACATTCTTTTTCACTGCTTGCCAAAGATGCTTTCAATCTGGCGTCTTCGTATTGGTCGTCGGACCGCCTTGAAGTGCCTTTCATAGGTTGACTCATCAGTAAATCGAAATCATGTCGCAGGAATCTTTCAGGACTTGCGCATGCTATTGATTTGTATCCATCCTTATACAATACAGAAAAAGGATTCGGTGATTTGTCACATAGCAAATTGAATAGTGTTGTTGGATCACAATCATCAAAAGACACCACCGCTTGTTGGCAAAGGGTGGCCTCGTAAATATCTCCGCGCATCAAGTGCTGAGTCACTTGGTTAAAGGCATCAGCGTATTTCTGCTTATCGATTTTGTTTTTGACACGGCAACCTGAAACAATGCCGCGGTTTTCGGAATGGTATCCCATCAGTTGGTTGTACACCGATTCAGGCGATTCAGAAGCGGCATGAACGCACAGTAACCCTGTTTCATCTACTGTAAATGCGATTTCAGGAACGAAACAATGGATGGTTGGGAATGCAATTTGCTCCTTACCAACAGTGTCTAATTGTTCAATTTCGTTTTTCAGGTCATAAGACACCAAACAGCAAATCCAATCCAGGTTTTGCTGATGCTTGATTATAAATGCATCCAAAGCATGAAGTGCATTTACGGACGTTTTGACTTCATCATACACTCCAGCCATGGCTAAAAAGGCATATCTATTGCCGGTGATTGGCGTTGGTATGCTTTTGCCTTGATGAGAATCGAAAAAAGCAAAGGTGTTTTTCTGGCTGACAAAATCCAGCACCCGTTTTTTAATGTCCGGATCTACAATATTAAAGTAGGCAGGTTTTAGCATGCTTCTTGGCTTATGCCATATTTGATGCAACTTCTTCAACCACCATAGGGAAGTAGTGCATTTCCAATTCGTGGATTTTTTGAGCTAAAGTGGATGCCGTTTCGCCTGGCTCCAATTCTGTGGTGAATTGTTTGATGATGGCGCCTTGGTCATATTGTTCGTTCACATGATGAATGGTGATACCAGATGTGGGTTCATTTGCGGCAACCACAGCTTCGTGCACATGCTGTCCGTGCATTCCTTTGCCACCGTATGCAGGCAATAAGGATGGGTGAAGGTTGATGATTGGGCCACGAAACCCTTGGATGAATGCGGCGGGTACCAATTTCAAAAATCCCGCCAACACTATCATGTCGATGCCCGCTGATCTTAATGAGTGCAACAGGCTACCATCGATCATATCCGTTTTGCCAATTATATGTCCGGGTACGCCCAATGGTTTGATTCTTTCCAAAACATAGGCATCTGGATTGTTTGAATATACTGCCACAACCCTGATAATGGGACTGTTACTGAAAAAACGAATCAGGTTTTCGGCGTTTGAGCCTGACCCGCTAGCGAAAACGGCAATTTTTTTCATGGCCCAAAGATATCTAAATAGGAGGGTTCGGATGTGGTGTCAAACGCTTGGTTTTCAAGTATAAAAAATTGGTTTTCAATTCTTTTTTGATATATTTTGATGATTCGGTTATTAATTTGTTACTTTGCGCCTCTAATCAAAATTCGAATTAAGCTATGTCAGACATTGCATCACGCGTAAAAGGCATCATCGTAGAAAAATTGGGTGTTGACGCAAGCGAAGTGCAGACCGAATCCAGCTTTACCAATGATCTGGGTGCCGACTCTCTTGATACTGTAGAACTCATCATGGAATTTGAAAAGGAGTTCAGCATTGCCATTCCCGACGATCAAGCTGAGAAGATCAGCACCGTGGGTCAGGCTATCGACTATATCCAGGCAAACGTTAAGTAACGCTTTTTTTCCCGGCTGATGAAGCTCAAGCGGGTAGTTGTTACAGGCCTCGGGGCATTGACCCCGCTTGGTAATTCCGTCTCCGCATATTGGGAGGGTTTGAAGAGTGGCACCAGTGGTGCTGCCCCTATTACTCGTTTCGATTGCTCGAAGTTCAAAACCCGCTTCGCTTGCGAGGTCAGGAACTTTGATGCGGAATCCGTTATGGAGAAAAAAGAGGCGAGGAAACTTGATCTTTTTTCCCAATTCGGTATTGCCGCAGCAGTTGAAGCCATAGAGGATTCAGGTATCACCAAGCACCAAGGTTTCAATCCTGATCGGGTTGGAGTCATTTGGGCTGCAGGTATCGGTGGTTTGCGCACCTTTTGGGATGAAGCGGTCAGCTTCGCCAAAGGTGATGGTACGCCTCGTTTCAATCCGTTTTTCATCCCTAAGATGATCATCGATATTGCGGCAGGCCACATTTCCATTCGATACGGTTTGCGTGGTCCGAACTATGCTACTGTTTCTGCTTGCGCATCTTCCACACACGCCCTCAACGATGCCTTTATGCTCATTCGCTTAGGCAAAGCCGACGCCATCGTTACTGGTGGTTCAGAGGCTGCCATCAATGAGCCTGCTGTTGGTGGATTCAATGCGATGCATGCCTTGTCAGAACGAAATGATAGTCCTGAAACAGCTAGCCGTCCATTCGATCTCAATCGCGATGGTTTTGTGATGGGTGAGGGTGGAGCCGCTATCGTACTGGAAGAATATGAACATGCGATTGCTCGTGGAGCAACCATATATGCCGAAATGCGTGGCGGTGGCATGTCTGCCGATGCGCATCACATCACAGCCCCGCATCCCGAAGGGTTTGGCGCCTTGAATGTGATGAAGAATGCCCTCTCGGATGCTGAGATGGATGCTTCCATGATCGATTACATCAATGTGCACGGAACTTCGACTCCACTTGGCGACATCAGCGAGGTCAAAGCCATCGAAGGCGTATTCGGTGAACATGCCTATAAATTAAATATCAGCTCTACCAAGTCGATGACAGGTCATTTGCTTGGTGCCGCTGGCGCGATTGAGGCGGTGGCTTCAATCTTGGCTGTGAAGCATGATATCGTTCCACCAACCATAAACCATTTTACCGACGATCCGCAGTTTGATAGTCGGTTGAATTTCACTTTCAACAAGGCACAGCACCGTACCGTGAATGCTGCATTGAGCAACACTTTTGGTTTCGGTGGTCACAATGCCTCCGTTATTTTCGCCAAGCCATCCTGATAGTTGCGGTGGTTTCCGCATAGGAATTTGTATCTCAGTCACCAAATCTTAAGGTTTTCATGAATTTAGATTTGTTGTTTCCATGGCGAATATGGTTCGGTCCCGACAGGAAGCTGTATGGTTCATTGAAAAACTTGCTGGGGTTTTACCCGCGGAATATCGCCGTTTATAAGTTGGCTTTTTCCCATCGTTCTGCTGTTACTGATAATCAATCGGGCCAACAAATGTCGAACGAAAGATTGGAGTATTTGGGTGATGCGGTTTTGGGTGCCATCATTGCAGAGCTTCTTTTTCGACGATTCCCTTATCGGGATGAAGGTTTTTTAACGGAGATGCGTTCGCGGATAGTGAGTCGCGAGAACCTGAAGAACGTCGCCATGAAAATCGGTTTGAATCAATATGTGGTAAACAGTTCCGGGCCTGGCATGCATAAGTCGATGTTTGGTGATGCTTTTGAAGCGCTTGTTGGTGCCGTTTTCATCGACCGCGGATTTGATGTTGCCAAGGAATTCATAACAAACAGGATTGTGAAACTGCACCTCGACTTGGATCAGATTGAGAAGTCGGACACTAATTTCAAAAGTCGCATCATCAATTGGGCGCAACGCGAGAAACGAAAAATAGTTTTTGAGATGATTCAGGATGCATCAATGGATAAATTGATCCGTGTTCAGTTGGTTCTGGATGATGAGGTGCTAACTGTAGCCGAAGATTTTTCAAGGAAAAAAGCCGAACAGATTGCGGCATCCAAGGCGATAGAGCATTTGGGAATCGAAGACGGATTTTTTAAGTGACATGTGACAAGTGAATAGTGACAAGGTCAGGCTACTAATGACCAATGACTAAAGACTTTTGACCAATGACTACTTGCCCTGAGTTC
>JBJTQS010000182.1:0-4991 GCA_046075765.1 Bacteroidota bacterium | reverse complement strand
TGCGAGTGCCCTCTCGCTTCCAATCGATCATCTGTTCTGTTGCGTCTTTTATAATCTTCGCAGGACTACCTGCTACCACTTTCCTTTCGGGGATGATGGTATCGGCAGGGATGAATGATAAAGCGCCTACGATGCAATGATCGCCGATGACGGCATTGTCCATGATGACGGCATTCATGCCAACCAATACATTTTTTCCGATGTTGGCGCCATGTATGATGGCACCATGGCCGATGTGGGCATCTTGTTGCAATACCACTGTTACACCGGGAAACATGTGGATGGTGCAATTCTCTTGCACATTGCATCCGTCTTCGATGATGATTCTTCCGAAATCTCCTCGAATGGCCGCACCAGGACCGATATATACATCACGCCCGACAATGACATTGCCTGTAACGGATGCCATAGGGTGAACGAATGATGATTCGTGCACAACAGGTCTGTATCCTTCAAATTCGTAAATCATACGCGCTCGATAATGATGGCGTAGCCTTGTCCAACGCCAATGCACATAGTGCAAAGGGCGTAACGGCCACCGTTTTTTTGCAACTCGCGTGCAGCAGTCAATACCAAGCGAGCGCCCGACATACCCAGTGGATGACCCAATGCGATGGCACCACCGTTTGGATTGATGCGGGCATCATCATCTGCCAATCCCCACTCGCGAATGCAAGCCAATCCTTGTGCGGCGAAAGCCTCATTGAGTTCAATCACCGAAATATCGTTGAAGTTAAGTCCCGCTTTTTCCAATGCGCGTTGGGCGGCTAAAACCGGACCCATGCCCATGATGGCGGGTTCTACACCGCTTACCGCGGATGAAACATATCGTGCAATGGGATTGAGATTCGATTTTTTCAAACCGTTTTCGGATGCGAGTAAAATTGCCGAAGCTCCATCATTGATGCCGGAAGCATTGCCAGCTGTAACGCTTCCGCCTTCGCGAAAAGCAGCTCGAAGTTTGGCAAGTATTTCCAACGATGTGTTAGGCTTGATGTATTCGTCTTGGTCGAAGACAACGGTATCGTTTTTGCCTTTAGCGATGGATATAGGAGCAATTTCTTCGATGAACCGACCAACTTGACGCGATGCTGTTGCCTTTTGTTGCGAACGAAGTGCAAAGGCGTCTTGATCTTCGCGACTCACCTTGTAGCGTTCTGCAACATTCTCGGCGGTTTCGCCCATGCTATCTACACCATACAGCTTACGCATGGCGGGATTCACGAACCTCCAGCCGATGCTGGTATCGAACATACTCACTTCACGACTGAAGGCCGAGGTTGATTTGGCCATAACAAACGGAGCGCGTGTCATGCTTTCAACACCGCCAGCCAGATAAATATCGCCATCGCCTGCTTGAATGAAACGAGAGGCGTTTGCCACAGCGGCCATGCCGGATGCACAAAGTATGTTAACGGTTTCAGCAGATACGGTTTGAGGGATGCCTGAAAGGAGTCCGGCCATGCGAGTCACATTGCGATTGTCTTCACCCGCTTGATTGGCACAACCGGCTATGATGTGATCAATGTTGGCAGGATCAAGTTGTGGATGTCTTTTCAGCAAAGCCGAAAAAACATGGGCGAGTAAATCATCGGGGCGAACGGTTGACAACGAGCCACCGAAACTTCCGATGGCTGAACGCAGCCCGTCAACTATATATGCTTGGTTCATCTATTGCTTCTTGGTTTGGGTGCTTTGGTACAACCTTTTGTATTTGCGGTACAGGAAATACAGAACCACGGTAATGATTGGGTGCAGGATCACAAAAAGAATCACATTCAGCTGCTTGTAGGTGATGCCAAGCAGGTGACTCATCCAAATCATGATATTGACACAGATATCAAATACCAGGTTCATTTAAGGCTACTTTATATAGTATAATATAATTTGAGGATAGCGAAGATAGGCATCATTCTGCCTCGGTAAACCAGGGCTCGTCCTTGCGGAATACAATACCCTTGAAGAAGGCTACTTTTTTACCGTTTTGGTTGGTAACAGTAATATGGTAAATTCCTGTTGAACGGGTCACATTGGACTCAATAGCTTCCGCAATCAGCTGATCTCCGTTATTAACAGGTGCGGTAAAAGACATGGAAGCATCGAGCACCAAACTTTTTTTATTTCTGGAGTTGGATGCGAAGGCTAAAGCACTGTCGGCCAATGAGAAAGATATGCCACCATGGGCTATTCCGAAGCCATTTACCATATCCTCCCGAACCACCATTCCGAGACGGCAATAACCCTCCTTAACTTCTTGTATTTCAATACCTAACCACTGACTAAAGCGGTCGTTTTCCATCATCTGGCTGACAATCCGGGTTGCTAACATTTTTTGTTAATAAGTTTGTTTTTGTAAAAATATGTATAATTTTGACCCGTTCCTGAAAGGCATCACCCCCCGTTGCCGCCCGGCCCCCCAAGTGGTTCAATCCACACCCGGATAACAGAAACAGCATTGCCCGATCACTTCCTTCTTATAGGTCGTATTGCCTTTTAGCAGTACCGGAGATTCCGTTTCAGTAATTAATCGGAAACAACCAATACGACAGAAACCATGGTACAAGAAGGAAAAACCAAACACGAACAGATTCTCGACGCCACCAACCAAAATGTGATGGCCTCCAAAGAATTGGGCATCATCCACCTGCAAGGTGAAAACGAAATCATGGATGGGCGGCACATCACCATCAACGGCCGCGAAATCATCAATTTCGGAACCTGTGGATACATGGGACTCGAAATGGAGGAGCGTTTGAAAGAGGGCGTTATTGATGCCGTGCGTAAATACGGAACCGCTTTTGCATCAACCCGCGTATATGTGAATGTGAAGCTCTATACCGAGATGGAAGAGCTGTTGCGCCGCATGTTCGGACAGCCAGCAATGTTGCTCGCGAATGTTACGCTATCGCATGTTTCCAATATTCCAGTCCTGGTAAAGGATGATGATGCTGTTATCATGGATACGCAGGTGCATGATAGTGTGCAAACTGCGGTTCAATTGTTGAAAGCCCGCAACATCAAAATAGATGTGATTCGCCACAACCGAATGGATCACTTGGAAGAGCGCATACAGGAACTGAGCAAGACATACAAGAAGATCTGGTACATGGCGGATGGTGTTTACTCCATGTTTGGCGATACTGCTCCGATGGATGACATTTATGCCTTGTTGGATAAATACGAACAATTCCATTTGTATATAGACGACACCCACGGCATGAGCTGGAATGGTCCGAATGGAACAGGATATGTGATGGGAGCCGTGCCATACTTCCATCCAAAAATGATATTGGTTACCTCATTGAATAAAGCCTTTGGCGCTGCAGGTGGTGTAACGGTTTTTCCAGATGAGCAAACGCATGAATATTGCAGAAACCTGAGCAAGCCATTCATATTCTCGGGTCCTATTCAGCCTCCTATGTTGGGAGCATGCATTGCAGCAGCAAAAATTCACTTGTCGCCTGAAATAAATGTAATGCAGCAGCAATTGCGTGAGCGTGTAGAGTATGTGAACAAGCTTTGCAACGACTTTGATCTTCCATTGATGTGGGAGAACGAGACTCCGATCTTCTTCATCGGAGTATCAAAACCGGGTGTCGCATTCAGCATGGTAAAGCGCATGCTGAACAAGGGATACCTATTCAATCTTTCTGTTTTTCCAAGTGTGGCCATCAATCAAGCTGGATTGCGGCTCCCCATCAGCCGCAACCACACTTTCGACGATTTACGTGGACTGATCACGAACATCGCGAAAGAGCTCCCCTATGCATTGGAGGAGCATGGACTCACCATCGACGATATCTACCACGCCTTCCGCAAGACTTCCCCCATGAGTCAAAGGGTCTTGGCAGGAAAGTAACTTAAGCTGACCGGTAGAAAGGATCTGTCCAATGGGCAGGTCCTTTTTTGTTTTCAGAGCATTTTAATGAGGCTCCAATATCTGAAAAGCACTTGGATGGCTTCGGTATAGCTTTCCAAGTTCACTGGCTTAGTGATATATCCTGCCACATTTTTCTTGTATGCTTGTAGCATATCGTTCTCATCGGAGGAGGTGGAGAGAATGTAAACCGGAATCATACAAAGTTCGGCATCGGCCCTGAGTTCGGCTAGAAATTCATGGCCATTCATTTGAGGCATGTTCAGATCCAGTAAAATGACTTGAGGGCGGGAAGCCATTTTTTCGGCCCCATTGGTACCTCGTAGGTAATCTAAGGCCTCCAATCCATTCCGAGCTTGGGAAAGTTGGTATTCGAACCCTGTTTTTTTGAGGGCTCGGTGCACCACCATGGCATCTACCTCATCATCTTCGATATGCAGTATGTGAATTGTTCCCGACGCCATTTTATATTGAGTAAAAGTAGCATTTTTTTTAGTTATCGGGCAGCCTGGTGAAGATGTGTGGATTTGTATTGGTTAGGGTAGAAATCTGGCTATCATTCATACCATCTTAAACAA
Organism: Bacteroidota bacterium; assembly: GCA_046075765.1. Taxonomy (GTDB): domain Bacteria; phylum Bacteroidota; class Bacteroidia; order AKYH767-A; family OLB10; genus JALRAP01. Next base: position 536 of record JBJTQS010000182.1, on the reverse strand, counting down.
CCCTTTCTGACCGATACTTACGAGAAAGTGAAGAAATTAGTGCAAAAAAAACTATTGGTGTTCGGCTATTTCAGTTCTTGTAATTTCGATTAAATTACTTCTTAAAATCATAGATTTGATCAATTCGAGATTTTCATCAATCAATTTAAGCAGCAATGTATTCGGAATGTTACCTGTGCGAACAATAATTAATTTTTCAGGTGATGAATTTAGCAAAAAAGATTCTAGGAAGTCGCTATCCTTTGTTATGACTATTCTCTGTTGCTGGCTGGCGATTTGAATCAACTCTTTGTCAGATGTGGCATTTCTATTTGGCAAGTCAAGTGTATGCAAGGAGTCACAACCTTTATGATTTAAAAGGTCGGATAACGACTTAGGTAATTGTGCGTCTACGATAAATCTCACGAAGCAATTCTGTGTATACTCTTAACATTTATAAGTTTAGTCGCATACTCAAGACATGCAAGAAAATCTTCTTTCTCCAAATCAGGGTAATCAATCAAAAGTTCTTCTATAGACATTCCAGAAGCGAGTAG
>JBJTQS010000181.1:0-8170 GCA_046075765.1 Bacteroidota bacterium | reverse complement strand
CTGCAACTGGTACTGCAACTGGTACTGCTACCGCTTCCTGCCGCCGTCCGATAGCTATCGGACTCCCGCTACTTACTCCCCGTTCTTTTTTTCCTTATGTTTCGCAATTTGCTTGCGCAACGCATCCACGGCGGAGTCTGTAGCTTCTTCGAAAGTTTTGCATTGTTCCTTCGCGAAAAGTGTTTTGCCAGGCGTGTGGATTTTTATCTCAGCGATTTTATTCTCATGGTTGTCCGATTTATCAAGTCGAAGAAATACTTCGCTGTCGATAATTTGGTCGTAAAAATGAGTGAGCTTCTTGACTTTGTGTTCAACGAAATCGATCAGCTTGGAGTCGGCATCAAAATGGATGGATTGCACTTTTACTTTCATGGCTTTGTGGTTTTATCAGGCTTTAGGATGCGCCTGTTTGTAAATGTTTTTCAGTTTTTCGATGGTGTTGTGCGTGTACACTTGCGTGGCTGCCAGGCTGGAATGTCCAAGTATTTCTTTCACTGCATTGATTTCGGCACCGTTGTTGAGCATGTGCGTAGCAAAGGTGTGACGTAATACATGGGGATTCCTTTTGTCGCCAGTTGTAACCATTCCGAGATACTTCTTCGTTAACCTATAAACGAACTTACCATATAGCATGTTACATTTCGTATCGAAGAAAAGATGAACTGCATCCTGACCTTTTTCAGCTAAGTGTGAGCGCCTGCTTTCCAGGTAACTGCGCAGTGTGTTCGACAAACTATTGCTCAATGGGATGATGCGTTCCTTGCTGCGCTTGCCCAAAACTTTTACCGTTTGATTACCAAGATTGAGGTCGGGCACTTTGATTCCTGTCAATTCCGATAAACGCATGCCGGTTCCGTAAAACAGCTCCAGAATTGCACGATCACGGATGCCTGCAAAACCTTCCGCGAATTCGATGTTGGAAAACAAATCATCCATTTTCTTTTCGTCGATGAAGGCAGGCAGTTTCTTTCCCGTTTTCGGCGATTGTATTTTCACCATCGGGTTTTGTGTTACAAGCTTTTCACGAAGGAGGAAGCGGAAAAAAGACTTCAGGGCGGTAATCTTACGGTTAACCGACCGTGGCGCAATGCCTGATTCAATCAGGTTTACCACCCAGGAACGGATTTGAAAGTGGTTTGCGGCGGCTAAATCGGCCGACTCCTCTCCATATTCCCGAGTTAAGTAATCGCCAAAACCACCCAAGTCGTTTTCATACGCCTTGAGGGTATGGGCGGAATATCGTTTTTCGTATTGTAGGTGGGATAAAAACCTTCTTACAAGCATGCACTTGGGCTTTGCCCAAATATAAGCATACTGGGAAGGGGAAAGGGGAAGGTTATGAAAAGTTACTTACCGATTGACTCGGAAGCACGAAGAGCGTCGCGGTAAATAGCCTTCTTGATCACGGTTCTACGTGTAATTGAAGGCTTTTCAAAAGCGGCACGGGCACGCAAAGCGCGAACAACACCGGTTTTTTCGAACTTCTTCTTGAACTTCTTAAGCGCTTTGTCGATCGCTTCGTTTTCCTTGATGGGTACTATGATCATTTGATCTGTTGTGATTTTTAAGGATGGCAAAGGTAATCAATTAATTGGTTCAAATGCAAGTCTTGACGCATTTTGCCTGATGGGTTTGTTGGTTTTCAAAAAGGTGCTGAAAACCAGTCGAATATAAAATCAAATAAGTCGATATTTTGAGCCTAAAATGGTGGTTAGGGTGCGGCATTCTTGCTAAATTTGAGGCCTGAAACCAATATCATCATGGGACGAGTATTTGAAAAGCGGAAGCATAAGATGTTTGCACGCTACGCCAAGATGGCCAAGCAGTTCACCCGCATTGGCAAGGAAATCGCCATCGCTGTAAAGCAAAGCGGCCCCGAACCGGCCAACAATCCGCGTTTACGGATGGCAATCCAGAACTCGAAGGCTGTGAACATGCCCAAAGACCGAGTTGAGTCGGCCATCAAAAGGGCGGTTTCCAAAGACACTGAAAATTATGATGAGGTTGTATATGAAGGGTACGGTCCTCACGGAATTGCCATCTTGGTAGAGTGCGCCACTGATAACAACACACGCACCGTTGCCAATATCCGCATGTATTTCTCCCGCGCAGAAGGGGCCTTGGGTAAAACCGGCTCTTTGGATTTCCTTTTTGAACGGAAGGGCATTTTCAAACTGGCTAATAACGATTTGAACATAGAAGACTTGGAGTTGGAGTTAATCGATTTTGGAGCTGAAGAGGTTTTTGAGGAGGATGGCGAAATCTATATCTACACATCCTTCCAGAATTACGGAGGTATGCAAAAAGCACTCGAGGAGAAAAAGCTGGAAGTGATCAGCACCGAGCTGCAACGTATCCCCACCAACACCGTGCAACTCGACGAGGCTCAGTCTGCCGAAGTGGAAGCCTTGATTGAAAAAATCGAGGATGATGATGATGTGCAAGCGGTTTATTCAAACATGGCATAACCCTTCGAAGATTTAAAACCCTACTTTTGACCGCATACAAATGGTAGATCACAAAAGCTCCCAAGTCAAATACGTTTTCGTAACGGGAGGCGTGTCTTCATCTCTCGGCAAAGGCATCATTTCCGCCTCGCTCGCTAAACTTTTACAAGCGCGTGGCTACTCGGTCACCATCCAAAAACTGGATCCCTATATCAACGTGGATCCAGGCACACTGAATCCTTACGAGCATGGTGAGTGTTTTGTGACTGACGACGGCGCCGAAACCGATCTGGATCTTGGGCATTACGAGCGTTTCTTGAATGTTCCAACGTCGCAGTCGAACAACGTTACCACCGGTAGGATTTACCAAACTGTAATCAATAAAGAGCGTGAAGGCGCATATCTAGGGAAAACCGTACAGGTTATTCCGCATATCACCGATGAGATCAAACGACGTATCAAGTTGCTTGGTGAAACCGGCAAGTTTGAGATCGTGATCACTGAAATCGGAGGAACAGTAGGCGATATCGAGTCACTACCATTTATTGAAGCGGTTCGCCAAATGATTTGGGAGCAGGGTTCTGGGTGTGCCGTTATCCATCTCACCTTGTTGCCTTATCTCACAGTTACCGGCGAGCTGAAAACCAAACCCACGCAGCACTCCGTAAAGACCTTGCTCGAATACGGTGTGCAACCCGATATCCTGGTATGTCGTTCCGAAAAACCGGTTAACGCCGAGATTCGTCGTAAGCTTGCCCTGTTCTGCAATGTGAATGTGAATGCAGTTATTGAGTCGCTGGATGCTTCCACTATTTACGATGTGCCTTTGATGATGTTGAAGGAGCAGCTCGACAAAGTAGTGTTGGCGAAATTAAAACTTCCCTTACGCCACGAACCCGATATGGAAGGGTGGAAGAAGTTTCTCGGCACATTGAAGAATCCAACATCCGAAGTTCGCATCGGACTTATTGGAAAATATATCGAACTCAAAGACGCTTATAAATCCATAGCCGAGGCGTTGATTCACGCTGGTGTTTCAAACGAAACCAAGGTGGTGGTAGATTGGATACATTCATCTAAAATAGAAGCAGGCAATGTTGCCGACAAGCTGCGAAATTTGCATGGGATCTTGGTAGCTCCTGGATTCGGCGACCGTGGCATTGAAGGAAAGATAACAGCCATCCGCTATGCGCGAGAAAACAAAATCCCATTCCTTGGAATTTGCCTGGGCATGCAATGCGCCGTAATCGAATTCAGCCGGAATGTTTTGGGCATGACTGATGCGCACTCAACCGAAATGAATGCCGACACCAAGTATCCTGTCATCGACATCATGGAGGATCAGAAGAAAGTCACCCGCAAAGGTGGCACCATGCGCTTGGGTGAATATCCTTGTCAGGTAGTGAAGAACACCAAAGCTGCCGGAGTTTATGGCAAGCAGCGCATCATGGAGCGTCACCGCCATCGCTACGAATTCAACAATAAATATCTGAAGAAATTCGAAGATGCCGGCATGGTTCCATCAGGCATCAATCCTGATAGCAACTTGGTTGAAATCGTTGAAATCAAAAACCATCCTTGGTTCATAGGCGTGCAGTTCCATCCCGAATACAAAAGCACTGTCGAGAACCCTCATCCCCTCTTTGTGAAATTCATCAAAGCCGCATTAGACCATTCGCGTTAAGCGGTTTCATTATTTAACCTTTCGCCCATCACACAAAAATTATGGATCGTAATTCCATCATAGGACTTTTATTGATTGGAGCTGTGCTGATCACCTTCAGCATCTGGAATGCTCCCTCTAAAGAAGAACAAGCACGACAACAACAAGTGCGTGATTCTATCGCCGCCGTTGAAAAAAGCCAAAAGCCAGTTGCTCCAGTCAAGGTTGATGCCAATGCTTCATCTCCTGAACTGCAGGCTGTGGTAACCGACACAACCGCTTCAGGCGATTCGTTGAAATCAATGGCTTTGCAAAATCGTTATGGACTTTTCGCCGCAGCGGCCGAAGGCAAAGAAGAGTTTTCTTATTTGGAAAACGATGAAATGAAAGTCAAGTTCACCAATAAAGGTGGCCGTGTATATGCTGTTGAATTGAAGAAGTACAAGACATACGATGGCAAGCCTTTGGTATTGTTTGAAAGCGACAGCACGCGATTCAATTTTGCATTCTTCTCCGAGAACAAGAACATCAACACATCCGACTTCCACTTTACCAAACATAAGGAAGCTGCCGGGACTATGGTGTACCGTCTTTATGCGGGTGATTCTTATTTGGAGCATACTTACAAGCTCCCGAAGACCGGATTCAAAATGGATTTCGGCATGGCGTTTTCCGGAATGGACAAGGTGATTGCCCCCAATTTGAATTATGTGGCATTGGATTGGCAACAAAATATTTATAAGAAGGAGAAGAGTCAAGAGGCGGAAGCGAACAATTCCACTGTTTACTTCAAATACCCCGACGAACAGGCTGATTACCTTTCCGAGACATCTGATGATGAAAAGGATCTTACCACCCGTGTGCAGTGGATTGCCTTTAAGCAGCAATACTTCAATACCACACTGATTGCTAAAAATGGTTTCGATAAGCCAACCAAATTGTCGGTTGTACATTATCAGGATTTCGATTCGTTGGCCAAATTCATGAAAGCAGGATTAACAATCCCTTTCAGCCATAAGCCTTATGAGTCGTTCGACATGTCGTTCTATTTCGGCCCTAACCACTATCAAACACTCGAATCCTATGAGCTTGGTATGGAGAAGCTGGTGCCTTTGGGTTGGGGTATTTTCGGATGGGTGAACAAGTTTCTGGTTATCCCCATTTTCAACTTCCTCAATCAATTCGATCTTAACTATGGTATCATCATTCTTATCCTTACCATCGTCATCAAGTTGATGCTTCTGCCATTGACCTATAAGGCATATTTGTCAACTGCCAAGATGAAAGTGTTGAAGCCGGAGATGGAGGAGATACAGGCCAAGCACAAAGAGGACCCCATGAAGTCGCAGCAGGAATTGATGAGCATGTACCGCAAGGCTGGTGTGAATCCTTTGGGTGGTTGCTTGCCTATGCTGCTGCAGATGCCTATACTGATAGCCATGTTCCGTTTCTTTCCAGCATCAATCGAGCTGCGTCAGGAAAGTTTCTTGTGGGCTGATGACTTATCGACTTACGATTCCATTTTGAACCTGCCATTCAACATTCCTTTCTATGGAGATCACGTGAGTTTGTTCACCATCCTGATGACGGTTTCAACCATCATTTACACACACATGAACATGCAGATGACGGCACAGAATCCGCAAATGAAATGGATTATGTATTTGATGCCTGTGATGTTCTTGGGGATCTTCAATAACTTCTCTTCTGGACTTAGCTATTATTATTTCTTGGCGAATATGATTTCTTTCGGCCAACAATATTTGTTCAAGTTGGCGGTGAATGAGGATGCTATTCACGCCAAGATTCAGGAGAACAAGAAGAAGCCTCACACAAAATCCAAGTTCCAGCAGAAGTTGGAGCAGATGGCGAAGGATCGCGGCATCAAGCCTCCTAAAAAGTAATTGCAATGATTGTCCGTTTCGGATGGATTTGTCTGTTGTTTTGGTTGATAGGTTTAGCCGCCTGTAACATCTCCAGGAAATCTACTGAAAGCAAGCCTGAGAATATAGATGTATTGTTTCCTGGTGAAAAGTCTGATTCTTTAGTCGCTTATTTGGAGCGCACCCGCTGCTTCGGTGCTTGTCCTGTTTACTCCATCCGTATTTATCGTTCTGGCTGCGTGGTCTTCGAAGGCAATGAGCATGTAAAGCCCTTGGGTAACCATTTTACATTCATTGATCGCCAAACATTGGAAGGCATTGGCCGCAAAGCGGAGGAATTGAATTTTTTTGATTTGAAGGATGAATATCGCAATCCATATCTGACGGATTTTCCAACGGTATATGTGGAGGTGCGTTACAAGGGAAAATCAAAAAGGGTATGGCATTACGACGCCGAACCACCACGTAACTTGGTGGAGATGGAGGATTTCATCGATAAGCTTTTCAATGAGCAGACCACATGGATGGCTTTTCCCGTGCAGAATTACAAGGATTGACCTAAATCAGGCTTCGCAAAGTTGCGGTTGTCTATCTTGCGCCAAATCACGAAATTCGCCAAACCAAATAGAATCATCATGGAAACATTGGACATCCCCAAATCGCACGCAAAAGGACTGGAAAACAGTGATTTTCTGCCTTTGAACGGTACGGATCATATTGAGTTTTATGTCGGAAACGCCAAGCAGTCCGCCTACTTTTACCAGGTAGCTTTCGGGTTTGAGTTGGTGGCATACTGCGGACCAGAGACCGGTGTGAAGGATCGTGCATCCTATGTGTTGCAGCAAAACAAAATCCGCTTCGTGTTAACGACTCCCATGCACCCCGGGTCCGAAATCAATGAGCACATTGCCAAGCATGGCGACGGTGTGAAGGTATTGGCCTTGTGGGTGGATGATGCAGAGAAGTCTTGGAAGGAGACCACTGCACGCGGTGCGAAGAGCCATACAGCCCCTCATACTTTAAAAGATGAGCAAGGCGAAGTGAAGAGGGCTTCTATCCATACCTATGGCGATACCATACACACATTTGTAGAACGCACCAATTATAAGGGTATTTTCCTTCCAGGTTATGTTCCCATGAAGAGTCGCGTGCAATCCACTTCCGTGGGATTGCAAGTGGTGGACCATTGCGTAGGAAATGTGGAGTTGGGCAAGATGAACGAGTGGGTTCGTTTCTATGAGGATGTGATGGGATTCAAAACCATTATCACCTTCGATGATCAGGATATCTCTACCGAATATTCAGCTCTCATGAGCAAGGTGGTTGCCAATGGAAACGGCTATGTGAAGTTTCCGATTAACGAGCCGGCAGAGGGTAAAAAGAAATCACAGATCGACGAGTATCTGGAGTTCTACCATGGTGCAGGTGTGCAGCACATCGCTGTGTTAACGCATGACATTATTTCAACTGTTACCGAGTTGCACAAACGCGGTGTTGATTTCCTTACAGTGCCAACCACCTACTACGATACCTTGCAGGAGCGTGTTGGAAAGATCGATGAAGACATCGAGTCGCTGAAAAAGTTGGGCATCTTGGTAGATCGCGACGATGAAGGTTACTTGTTGCAAATATTCACCAAGCCTGTTGAGGATCGTCCTACGGTGTTCTACGAAATCATTCAGCGCAAAGGTGCCAAGTCATTTGGCAAAGGCAATTTCAAAGCCTTGTTCGAAGCTATCGAGCGCGAGCAGGGTAGGAGAGGTAATCTTTAATTTGACTTTCTATGGCGATGCCAAACATTTTTGAAGTATCAAATTGCGATGATTTGATTAGTCGCATCAATCTGCTGAAAGCTGATACAAAACCCTTGTGGGGAAAAATGAGCGTTGACCAAATGCTTTGTCATTGTTCGCTTGCATTCGAGCAGGCATTAGGAAGAAACGGCCTGCGACCAGGCGGATTTATGCGATTTGTGATGAAAGCGTTTTTTAAATCATCCATGATTAATGATGTGCCATACAAACGAAATCTACCTACGGCTCCGTTTTTCATTGTTGCGGATTCCAAGGTTTTTGAAGCCGAGCGCAAACGTTTAATTGGTTCTCTGCAAGAGTTTTCAAAGCTAGGAGTAGATCATTTTGATAATCGGGAGCAGTCCACTTTGGGAAAGTTGAGTT
>JBJTQS010000180.1:0-10676 GCA_046075765.1 Bacteroidota bacterium | reverse complement strand
CTTGGTTTTAGAGCCTTTCGATGCCGTTGAAAAAACAGCATACATCAGAGATGAGCAGGGTAGGGTAGTTTCGGAAACAAAGTATTATGGCGAAGATGCCGGCGAACGCGTAGAATATCTTTACGAAAAACATAATTCTCCTGTTGGTATAAAAAGATTTGATGCAGATGGTCTCTTGGAATCAACAGAAAAGGTCGAACTGGATGAAAATGGTGATATTCTGGTCCACCGCAAATTAGATGCTGCTGGTTATACCATTGAAAAGTCGGAGGTAAATTATGCAGCACCAGGAAAGCCCTCAGGGAAAGTTGTTACTTCAAATGATTCCAAATTGATTGGTAAGTCTGAGATTGTTTACAACGAACTCGGTCAAGTAATACGTGCTACAGAGCTAACTCCTGAAGGTAAAATCTTATCTGATGTTTTATCTGAATATGATGAGCGTGGTAATGTGGTAGTAAGGCGTATCAGGGATTACAACTCCAGGTTGCTTCGTTTCGAATACGACTCTCTCGACAGAGTGATCACGGAAGAGATTTTTGATGAGCACGGCAATATGGTGATGCGGAATACCATGGACTATGATGAAAATGGTTTTTTAACTTCCGAAACAGAATTCTGGTTGGATACGGGCCGAGGCACAAGCCATAAGAATTCTGTAAGCCGTTTCGAATACGATTTCCACGACTGATATCAGTCGATTCGCAACACCAATCCTTTTAGATATTCTCCTTCTGGATGATATAAGCTGATCGGATGGTCTGCTCCTTGCGAAAGTTGATGCAGAATTCTTACATCCCTACCTGTTTTTGCTGCTGCTGTGAAAATGGTTTTGCGGAAAAGTTGTTTGTCGATAGCTTGCGAACACGAGAATGTAAATAGGATGCCGCCACGAGCGATTTTCCGTATGGCTGTTTCGTTCAAGTTCCTATATCCTACAACGGCCTTGTCTGCCGCACTGAGGTGCTTAGCGAATGCAGGTGGGTCTAAAATGATAAGGTCGTGCAGGCCGTTAGGTGTTTGTTTTATATAGTTGTTTACATCATCACAAACAGCAGTGTGGCGGCTGGCTTCAAACGCATTTAGTTCCACATTGCGTTGGGTCCAATCCATCGCTTTGCGAGAGCTATCAACTGATGTTACATGTTGTGCACCTGCTTTTAATGCATACATGGAAAATCCACCAGAATAACAAAAGGTATTCAATACGTTCTTTCCCGAGGCGTATTGGGCTAACAACTGTCTGTTATCACGCTGGTCTAGAAAGAAACCGGTCTTTTGACCCTCACGCCAATTCACCATGAATAGATGTCCGTTTTCATGAATCACGGTTTCTTCTCCACTTCCCATCAGCCAACCATTTGCATGCGCAGCTGGTTGATCGCTGAACTCAGCGCTTTTGTCATAGATGTTTTTCAAATTCAGAGTTGGAACAGATTGAAGCGCGGCAGCTATTTGTTGAAGCGATAGGCGCATTCCCGCACTATGCGCTTGAATTACGGCCGTATCCCCATACACATCAACAATCAAACCCGGCAATCCATCGCCTTCACCATGAACCAATCTGAAAGCATCCGTAGTTCCTGGGATTGGAAGACTTAATTGCTTACGCAAATCAAAGGCATCTGCTATTTTTTCATTCCAGAATTGCTGGTCTATGGGTCTTTGTTCAAAGCTGATTACCCGAACCATGATGGTGCCATGATGAAAATGTCCGGTTGCCAGATAATTGCCCTCGCTATCGAATACTTCAACCAGGCCGCCCTCTTGTCCTTCCTTTTTACCTGACTGAATGGCGCCCGAAAACACCCACGGATGTCTATTCCTCAAAGAACGTTCCTTGCCTGGCAACAACTGAATCCGGTGGTATTGATTTTGCATGATGAGGTAAAATTAATCATACTCGGCGCATGGTCGACTATCCATCCTATGAATTTCATAAATTTGGGTTGAAATGCAAAGCAATCCATTCGCAGCTCCCAATAGGGAGGAATCATTTTTCCGCTTATCCGATATCAATCTCGGTATTGCAAACGCTATTCGGCAGACATTTTCTGAGAGATCTTTTTGGGTAGTAGCTGAAATATCCGATCTGGCTGTTCGTAAAGGTCATTGCTACATCTCGCTGGTCGAGAAGCCTGCAGGTGCGGCAGCTCCAACTTGCGAAATGAAAGGGATTGTATGGGCGTCATCCTGGCCATTTGTGTCCAATAAATTCAAGGCTGCATCTGGCATGGAATTATCCAAAGGGATGGTCATATTGTTCAGAACAGTTGTCAGGTATGATATCAAGTGGGGGCTTAGTTTGGTTATTTCAGATATCGACCCCAAATACACGATCGGTCAGATTCAGATTGAGCGCGACATGGCCGTTTCGATGTTGAAGAACGAGGGCGTTTACGATAACAACCGTAAGATTCCAATGCCGGTTGTGGCACAACGGTTGGCTGTTATTTCGGCTTCCGATTCGAGAGGCTACGAGGATTTCATGAAGAAACTTGAAGGCAATCCTTATGGATTTGTTTTTCGATGTGAGTTGTTTCAATCCTTATTGCAAGGGGATAAGGCTGCCGGACAAATGGTGGAGCAGTTGATTTCCATTTTCAGACGGAAAGATGATTTTGACGCTGTAGTAATAGTTAGGGGTGGAGGTGGCTCAATTGACCTCAACTGCTTCAATGATGTTCGTTTGGCTCGAGCGGTTGCTCGATTTCCATTACCGGTGATTACGGGTATCGGTCATACTGCAAATCGAAGCGTGACGGATGAAGTGGCTTACGCGGATAGGATCACGCCAACGGATGCAGCCGATTTTTTCGTAGAGCACATGTTGTTGTTTGAAAATCGTGTTCTCGATTTGCTTCGCTCCATCGCTGGATTATCTGAAGAATTCATGGTTGAGGAGGGGGCGCATTTGGAAGATCTGTCGTCCCGATTTCAAATTGGTGTGTCTGAACTATTGGATGGTGAATTAGGTTTATTGGGCGACATGGCTCGATCCATTCGGGAACATACCAATTCAATGATTTCCATGGCCACCTTCCGTTTAGCAAAAGCATCCATAAATGTCGGACAATTGAGCAAGTCCAGGGTGGCATTAGAGAAATCCGGTTTGGATCGTTTTGAAAAGTCTTTGCGGATTTATCCAACCAGAATCACTTTGGATAATCTGAAGGTGATTGAAGGATTTGAAAAATCAATTGCCCATTTGGATCCCTCCAATATTTTGAAAAGGGGTTTCTCCATCACAACCAAAAACGGAAAATCAATCAAAAGCCCTGCAGAGGTAACACTGGGTGATGTAATAACAACTGTATTATATGAAGGAAAAATCGAAAGCCGCGTCTGATGATGCACAGCCAAAACCGCAAAGCTATCGCGAGGCGGTAGATGAATTGGAAGAGATATTATCTGAAATCGAATCCGGTGATGCCGATGTGGATATGCTCTCCATCAAGGTTAAGCGTGCCTTGTTCTTAGTAGGCTTCTGCCGAGGGCGATTGCGTCAAACCGATGATGAGGTACGCAAACTGATACAGGGTTTGGATGATAATGGCGAAAGCGTTGACAAGTAATGTTGTGCCATCGCCAATCATGAATCTATTATTTTCTTCCTGAAATTATAAACTTGCCACTGTGCAAAATTTTGCCTGATTTGACAATGTTATAAAGATAGGTGGCAGGTGCCAATCCGTCAGCGGATACCATTGTTGATGTTGCACTTATTTTGCTTTTTCGGATTGTTTTCCCTTGGATGTCTGTAATGATAAGCTCAGTGTTTGATCCCAGCATACGATCATCAATTACCAAGGTAGCTTGTTCAGTGAATACATTAGGTAGTAATAGAGCAAAAGGTCTCGACATTCCCGCATCTTCAACATCCAATATTTCAGAGATCGAACGTTTCCAAACACCATCTTTTACGGTGCCAACATATAGGAAATCATTAGAGGCCGTAACAGAGCTGATAGTTGTTCCTATAGGGGCAACCACAACTTCCGGGAAGGTGAGTCCTGAGTCGCGGGAAATATGCACGTAACTGGGACCAGAGGCAAATACCAATCCATTAGCGGCGAACAAATCCTCATAGTAATCGAAGGTGGTGTTCGACCAGGTGTTCCCATTGTCGCTTGATAAGAAGTTACCAAATGATGTTGCTGCAAAAACACGGTTTCCGATGGTGGCCACATCATTAATCAAGTAGGAGGGAGCGCCTGTTTGTGTCCAGTTGAATCCTGCGTCTGTGGAAGTGTACAAGCCTTCGTTGTATGTTCCTGCAACGATATTGGATCCGCTAACTGTTACACAACTTACCTGCGCCGTTGGCATTCCGTTGTTTGAAAAGGTCCAGGTAGCACCATTGTCGCCCGACCTCAATACACCAGATTGTAGGCAAGCACCCAAAAGCAATGTGTCTTTGACTTCAACGCGTTGGCAAAAACCTGTTACTGGGTTCGGACCCACATTGTTTACGAATTGCCATGTGTTACCACCGTCAACAGTTTTATGTATTCCAAAATCAGAAGCCGAGTAAACTTCGTTGCCTCTTGACTTCATATGGTTGCTGTTTAACTGAGCAAGACCGGAGAAATTCCAATTCCCATTGTTGAATTTTGAAACGCCATATATTGAGGCTCCAGCGAATACAGTATCTGTACCGGACGATGTGATGCCGTTCACATTCTGAATTTGCAAACCATTTGTTTTTGCACTCCATGTTACTCCGTTATCCGTGCTTCCAAAAACTCCACGATTGGAACCCACAAGGATTTCGCTTCCTGATTTGCATATGCTATAGTTGAAGTCGATGGGCGTGTTAAACACTGTTTGCGACCATGTAGGAGCATTAACATTTGACGACATCAAAATTCCAGAAGTTGTAGCGAAGACCTTGTTGCCGCTAACCAGAAACTCGGTTATATCAGAATACGGTATGGCGGGATCGAATGGAATCCAGCTAGTTCCAGAGTTTGTAGACTGTTTCAATCCGCTCGGTCCGTATGCGAAAAGGTAATTGCCACTGATGTAAACAACGTTGATGAAATCACCTTGCAAGCCAGCTGAGACAAAACTCCCACCGCCATTGTTTGAGATGAAAGCTCCGTTATCGGTGCCCAACAAAATCTTTGATCCATCTATGGAAATGCTATTGATGTTGGATGTTGTAAGTCCTGCAGTAATTTGATTCCATGCTCCTCCAGCATTCACCGAATAATAAAGATAGTCGCCGAATGTGATGGCAAATATTTTACCAGCTCCGGCAACCATATTGCCTGCAAAGACCCCTGCAGGACCATTTGAAACAGTGCTCCAAGTCGCGCCATTGTTGGTACTGAAATAGCTGTCAGGCGTGGCATAAGCCACAACTGAGTCGCCAGAAGAACTCAGGTTTTCAATCACGTTTGTAAGGTACAAAGGTGGCACTATCGACCAATTAGGTGCTGCAATGGGAGAACTGGAAACACCTGCTGAGGTCATCGCAAACATCTTGTTGTTTGTTGCTACCACATTATAAACAGGCTCTCCATACAAACCCGAAAGTTGACTCCATTGAGCCACGGTTGTGTTAATGTTTGTCAGGATGATAACCACTGCAATAGCTGCAGCGGATTTCATTCGAATAAGAGAGGAAATAGATTTCATTTAGCGTGATTTTAAAGTCTAACAACTAGGTGTGATGACCTTTTACGGAGACAAATGTAAAAGGTTCTCGCTAACGGAGAAGAGGAAAATCAACGCAAAGTGCGAAGAGCCGTTTTTACGGATACCGTTTCCTGTCCGGATTGAACACGAACCACATATATGCCAGTGGCCAGGCTGGAAGTATTCATTCGAACCAGATGCTCGCCTTGGGAATAGGTTTGGTCATGAGACAAAATCAACTTGCCATCCAAACTGAATAGCTTTACGGATACTTGAGATTCGGCAGGATTGCCGATCAATACGGAAATCTCATCCTGTCCGGTTTGATAAGCATTGGCAGTTAAAGTACCATTTGAACTACAAGGCGTTGATCGAATTGGGCCAAATGTTGACTCCGTTCCATCAAAATCAGTTTGCGATAGCTTATAATAGTAAGATAGGCCGTTTGTGTTTCTGTCGGTAAAATCGTAAGAAATGGCACTGGTTGAATTTCCTGCGCCTGCAACAGTTCCGATGGTTTCGAAATTCGTACCGTCAATGCTTCTCAATAGAGTAAAGTAATCGTTATTTTTTTCAGTAGCTGTGGTCCATGAGAGGACAACATCACCGGACTCACAATTGGCATTGAAGCTCATCAATTCAATTGGTAATGGCGAAAGCTGACCTGCGAGCGTCCACCAATTTTGAGGCATATAGTTGGCACCAAGTACAAAGGTTCCGTTCGCAAGTGTAGATTGTGTGCCGATGATAGGGTAGGTCCAGCCAAGGTTTGGCGGTACATAACATTGTGCACGTGGATTAGCCACTGTTCCCATTTCTGTTGCAGTACATGTGAATGTCATGTCGGCCACAATGTTGGAACCAATGGTTTTCATGTACCAGAATCGATCAACGGTATTCAAACTATTATCGGTACCAGCTAAGTTATTCACATTTGGTACTCCTGGAGGTAAAGGTAAATTGTTATTGGTTGGGGTTCGGTAGGTCGACATGATCAATGTATCACATACACCACCTGTCATGTTAAAGGTAAATGGAATGTACTCTGTGCTGCTGTTTCCGAAAGGAATTACTCGCGAGCCTAACCTGGAGTTTACACGCCATAAAACACTTGCTGATGAATCGTAAACCTCGCTTCTGATATATCCATTCACACGAGCTATAGCAGTTAACGAGTCTCTTTCAATGATGATGCTTCTTCCTCCACCATTACCAGGATTACGATCGCTGTCAAGATTCAACTCTCCTGCGATTAGATTAAGTTTGTTTCTAACAAATACAGACCTGGAATTAGGGAAATTAGTTGGGAAAGCAAACTCGGTGTTAGGAGTTCCTTGGAAATTGATATCGAGGTTGTAGTATTTGTGAGCATTTGTTGTTGCAATACCAACGCCAATACCAGTTACTATTTGATTATCCACACCGTAATACTCTACCGTACTGTTTGAAAGCATCAAGAAGTTGACGCCAGTAGCATTGGCGCCCGAAAAGGCGTTAATGGCAGCAGCTGTAGTGCCATCATACAATCCTTGAACACGCGAGGTCCTCAACCTTCCTCCCAGAGTCATTCCGGAATTTAGTTGAAGTCCATTAGAAATGATTTGATTTCCCTGCAAATCCAATACCCCACCCGGGTTCAAGTAAAGTTGGTTGGTAGTTATATTGGATAAAGATGAAATTTGAAGGTTTCCAGAGGCAACCACAAATGTGCAACTGGGCATTATGTCTTGTTGGACTTGCTGAATGGAATGCGTGGTGGCTGTTCTGAAAAAGTTTGAGGTTCCCGTTCTGTCGTATTTGATCTTTCCCGATACTCCACCTGTTCCAGCATTTGCACTGGTCATGATTCCTGATCCGCCGTAAGTGATGCTGGAACTAAGTATGTTTAAGAAGTTTTGTTTGCTGGCGGTGGCATTGTTTTCAAAAGTGATGGTTCCACCGGTATGGCTGAAATCCCCAACAAGGTTGTCGTCTGAGTTGACATTCACATCAACCTGTTCCAATGCGATTTCTGTTGCGTTTTTATGTAGAAAGAAAGTTCCTCCTGACATGTTAAATCCGCCCAGGATATTCATTAAAGCGTACTTGTTGCCGTATTGGATGGCAAGTTCTCCTAAGGACATACTGAAGTTGCCACCGATGGAAACATCCACCGTATCATTCCCCCCCGACAAGGCTGTGACTCCTCCGAATACCTGCATGTCGGTACCGATGTTGATGTCAACAAAATGTGCAGTAAGCGAACTGGTGGACATGGCATTGAAAAAGTTTTTGCCCCCGGAGATGTTGGCACTACCTGTAACATTAATGGTTTCCCTTCCTTTGGCCATGTTACTAATGAAGAGTCCGGCGGGACCTGTAATGGTAAAGTTACCTCCTACATTTACGGTAAGTTTCATGGTGCTTACCGCTGCTGTACCTTGAGAAACACCAATGAATGTACACGTATCCGTTAAAGCATTTGAAAACGTTATCTGCATCAATCCAGAAGCAGTGAAGGTGGATGTCAATCCTGCGGTGTGAACTGAGTAGTATCCTGCAAAATTTCCCCCTCCATAAGTGAAGTTACCAGTGTTGAAGGTTACTATACCCGAATTGTCGGTAACCCTATTTTCTATCCCACGGAAAAAGCTTGCTCCAGTTGTACTGTTGAAATTGAAATTGGATGCTATTGCAAATGTTAAATTACCGGTGAGGATGTTGCTTCTATTGTTGTAGATTCCAGCGAATCGTCCAGATGTTTGCGTATAGATGCCGCCTGTGGAGAAATTCATGTTGCCACTACCAGAATAGATACCCACGAATCCGAATCCGGAACCGGTGGCAACAGGAGATAGATTGAATACGCCATTACTTCTGAAAAAGGTGTTTCCACTTCCGTAATGAACCCTGAAATAATCGGTTGGTGAAGTGTTGGTCATATAGAATTTACCAACCACGATAGAATCAATCGAAGTATTCAGCGTATCAAACTGTCCGATGAATTTTCCAGCACTCATACTGAGCGAATCAACAACAGAAAGTGTTAAATCACCCCTTGACCTAGCCAATGTGAAGTTTGAATTGGCTCCAGTGATAATGAAGTCATCTCCGATTGTCAAACGTAGTTTTTTAGTGTTGGTAGCACCACTGAGAATGGTGGTATTCGATGTGCCGTTTACCAGAAGGTCCCGGGTTATGTTTATGTTGGGTTGTCCGGTGTAATTCGGAATAAGCGCATTTCCACCCATGAAAGTATTATCAACGCCACCTGATATTATTAGGTCTAATGTTGTGAAGTTGAAATTGCCGTTGCAGCCATCAACGAAACGAACAACTGCAGGAGCGCCTGCAACCGATGTGCTTCCGATAGTGGTGGTGCCTGTCACGTTCACTGTAAGAGGAGCATTCACACCGTTTACCAACCGGATATCTGTAAGAGTGTTTCCCTGAATAGTCATGTTGCCATTTACATTCAGGTTCATATACACTGTTGCACTTGAACTGTAAAAGGCTCCTCTCATTCCGCGGAAGTTGTGGCCTATTAAGAGATTGCCATTTACAGTCCAATTCAAAATGTTGTAAACAGAATCCATCACTACAGTAGTGTTGGTCGACGTACTGATGTCTGTAAAATTGGTTGTTACCAAAGTCATAGCCCTCGAAACACCAGAAGCGAAAATGACATTTCCTGTTCCGTTGATTTCAACCTCTTCAAATTCCATGTAGTTGGAGCCCACTCCTCCGTTAGAGGATCCGTCGCACATCCTAACTGTACCCGAAGAAACGGTCAGTTTTCCAAAAACTCGCTGAAGGGAATTCACATTGTCCATGAAATCGTCAAACTGCTCCCAAATGGCAACGTCTGGCAAATTCAGAATAACATTTCCAAAGTTTCCATTCACACGAGTGGCATCTCCTAGGGGTAGGTTCAAGTCGAACCATTTTTTGATGATGAGTGTGGATGTTGCTGCGAAAGACTCTGTACTACGAGAGAAAATCCTTTCGTCTTGCGCAGTATTATTGATCGGGTTGTGCTCGTAAGTACCCGTGCCAGTCATCTGAAATGGCTTCAGTTGGTTGGTGCTGGTTTGGTCGATACCACCATAGTTGTTTAAGCGGCCAGCAACTACCAAGTTTCCGTTGTATGACAAGGTGCTTCCAACAGCTGCGCTGATGGTTAATGTAGCACCCGAGTTTATCGTAACATTACCCACAACTGCGGTATTGGTACTTACGGTTACGGTATGACCTGTAGCAATGATCACGTTGGCTCCTGCTCCAGGAACTACGCCACCAACCCAAGTGGTGGTGGCACTCCAGCTCCCTGTACCTGCACTTGTAATTTGGGCAAAACCACCAGTCGAAAAACAACAGAAAATCAATACCAAAACCCACAAAGACGCCAAGCGCTTTTGGAGCTTCGATTTTAGATTAGTTGAAATGACAAGTAACAGTTGACCCATGTATACACTTTGCCGATTTGCCAAAATAATGAATTTATACACTCAAATCCAGTGTTTTGTTTCCGAAATAGAATGAATTTGACATAGATTTCATGATGAAATTGCAAATATTTGATTATCAATACTTTTTATTTCCATTGGAATTTCATAAAATCAAGATTTTAGTAGAACACGGATCTAACGGATTAGGCTGATTTGCACGGATTTCTTTTTACAACGGATTTAATCCGCGTTCATCCGTCCGATCCGCTTCATCAGTGTTCCCTCAGTCCCCAATCGTCAACCCTTCGACGCTTCGTCCGATAGCTATCGGTCCGATAGTTATCGGACAAGCTCAGCGCAAGTGAACTCAGGGCAAGTCGTAAATCGTAAATAAAAAAGGCCCTGCTTTCGCAGAGCCTCGCTTACTTCTAAAATCGGTTACATTACAAACCAAAAGTTATCTGATAAGAAATTGTTCCATCATCATAGCCAAGTTTGAGAACGCTTCCGCTGTTGGTGATTACATCAGTTGTATCTGTGGCATCCGTAACCAATTTGGTTTCATTTGCAGCCCATGCCCATGTACCTGGAGTTGTTTGTGGGTCA
>JBJTQS010000179.1:0-6732 GCA_046075765.1 Bacteroidota bacterium | reverse complement strand
GGCAAAGGCATTTGAACGAATGCCTAACTTGATCAGGTGGCCATCATTCTCTCTTTTCATTATGAATTCCGGCTCGGGTTTTTTCAGTTCCATTTTGGATGGCTCGGATAATAATGCGACTGCCTCCGCCATCAATTGATCTTTTGAAAAGACCTTGAGGTCCCAATATACGTTATTTATAGAGCCACCATTAAGTAACGAATCCATTGGAATAGATAAAAGCAATTGTGGTAGGTTCGTTGAATCCTTGTATGATACGGTGCGGAAACCTTTCTGATTACCATCCAAATCCGACAAATGGCATTCCAAATTCAACATATCATTAGATGGCGCATGGGTTTGATACCATACTTCTGCTCTACCATTTGCAAATCGATAGGAAAGCAATGACGGAGCGTACAACCTTTTAAGGGCATAGTGGGCGGCCTTCCATTTGCCATCCTCTTCTATTGTGCTCCATGAAGCCCCGTTCCAAACATCATTCAGCTGCCAATACAAAGTGCCCATGCATCGAGGATAATCCATTCTTTGACTTTCAATGGCAATGGACATCGCATCTGCTTGATGCAATTGAGACAAATAGCAAAACTCCTCCGTTGATGAAACTTTACCGTATCTTTTCTGGATGTAGTCCAACAGCAAACGATTCCCTTTGTAACTTTTCTGTCGGGAAGCTAGCCATTGGGAATCCAACGAAATGTCTAGGTCGCCGCTGGAGGTTTTCAGTTTTTCATAATGAGGCCATGACTGCATTCCGTATTCAGACATGAATCGAGGTACATTCACTCGGAAAGAATCAATCGCTTCCTCACCATGCCACACGCCCCAATAGTGCATGTTCAGATGGTCGAAATTGCGCCGCTTACCCCAGTTGCTCAGCGGAGAAGTATGAATGTATGGTATCGAAGATGCATTATGCGAGATTAATTGAGGAATTGCTTTCTGGAATATGCTATCATAACCGTTCCTAATGGTGGTTGAATCAGTTGGAGTGATGCCGTATTGCTTTTGCCAACCCCAGTTTTTCCATGCTACGTCCGACTCATTATTTCCACACCATACCACCAAAGAGGGATGGTTTCGCAGCCGCTTGACCTGGTATTGAACTTCCGCTTCGACATTTGACATGAACAACGAATCGGATGGATACATGGAGCAGGCGAACATGAAATCCTGCCAAACCATCAGCCCCAACGAATCGCATATTTCATAAAACCGATCATGCTCGTACACACCTCCACCCCACACGCGAAGCATATTCATTCCAACAGAAGCGGCATCAGATAACAGCCGCACTTTATCCGCATCACCAACAATTCCAGGCAGGAGTCGCTGCGGAACATAGTTTGCACCTTGGGCAAATACCCTCTTCCCGTTTATTTTGAAATAGAATGAGGTGCCGTAATTGTCGGGTTCCATAATCAGCTCTGCAGTGCGAATGCCCGTTCTAACAACACTCGAGTCCACCAGAAATCCATCGGCATAAGCCAATACCTTGAAATCATATTGATTTTGCTCACCTAGTCCATTTGGCCACCAAAGTTTGGGATTAAGCACCCGAAAAGTGATGTCGACAACCGGATCATTGCCATCAACTTGGAATTGCTTGAATGCACCATCAACTTTTAACACCACTCCGGCGTGCTTCGCATTAACATCCAATTCAACCCGGGCATTCATCCATGCAATGGAATCACTGATCTCCTTAACTGAAAAATAAGTTGAAGCTATTCGAACTCCATCGTACATTTCCATTCGTACCGGCCGCCAAATGCCCATGGATAGCATTCGTGGCGACCAATCCCAACCGAACTGGTAAGGTGCTTTTCGCACAAAAGGTGAGACCGGTGGATCAACGGGGTCGCTGGAAGGTATGCGGTATGGCAGTTGTTGTAAAAGCGCGTTGGCTTGAGGCACAACCGGCATGAGTTGTACGCGCAGCTTGTTACTCCCTTGATTCAAATATTTTTTGGATGAAAATCTCCATTGCCGAAACATGTTGTTAACGTTCCCCAGAAGTGAGTCGTTTAGATAAACCGAACCGTAGGTATCAACCCCATCAAAAACCAAATCAACATGATCATACTTGAGTGATGTTTCATTCAGTTGAAACACTGTTTCGTATGTCCAGGACTGATCTGCAGCTTGAGCCACCAGCTCGTTTGAAATCAAGGCTTCTGCAGTTATAATGGAATTGTTAGGTTTTTCGTGTAGCAACAATTCTTGTTGTACAAACCCTGGAACAGTTGCTTTTTCTATTCGAATCGGATTTGTAGAAACGCTGTCTGTACACGAAAGAGACCAAACAAAATCCGTGGCTTCCCTTTTGACAGCCTTATTGAAATGGCTTGAACACGAACAAGCCAACAACAAAATCAAAATCAATAAATCAAATCGCTTCAACTGCATTTTTGATGTTATTGAATTTATCAATGTCGAAAATCTCTACAGCGAATTCATCTTGATCCGCAGACCCCATCGACTGCAATTCACGGTTTTGGTAACGCATTCCGCCACCCGTGATCTTCTTGCATGTGAAATGTAGTGCCTGTATTCCTGTTGATGTCAATAAAGCAGCATTGGTTGGTGAGACTCCAGAGCCAGCCATTATTTGAATATTCGATTTTTTTCTTAAAACCAATTGTCGAATCACTTCCATGCCATCCTTGGCTGTTTGTCGACGACCAGATGTGAGTAAAACATCAAAGCCAAGTTCTTGAATCATATTGAAACTTCCGTAAGGGTCTGCCGCCATATCAAATGCGCGATGAAAAACCTTTTTCATGCCTTCGGCGGCATCCAAAAGCTTTTCACACTTGTTGGTGTCGATCATTCCATCCGTGTCAAGCAAACCAAAGACCACAGCCTCGGCCCCCAGGTCTTTTGCTAATCTTATATCTTCAGCCATCGCATCAATATCATACGAAGAATAAAGAAAATCGCCTGCACGTGGACGAATCATCACATGAACGGGGCAACTAACAGTTTTGCATACCTGCTCGATGATACCTGCACTTGGGGTGATACCACCTTGAGCTATCGCTGCACACAACTCGATTCGCGTTGCACCTGCTTGGTCGGCTGCAACGCTCATTTCTACTCCTTCCGCACATACTTCAAGAATCATAATTGCTTATTTTGGAAGTGTGTGATTGAACAACATGTTAATTGCATCCACAATCATCAACTCGGACTCGTCAAATGGTTTGCGTGCATTTTGAATAGCTGAAGCGCCCTGTTTGGTCCACTCGTCTGTGATTACTTGTCGCCGCTCCATAAAATCCAGACACTCCAGTCCCAAGTTTGAAATTATGGATAGTTCCTCAGACATCCTTATCCAATTTGCGAGTGCTGGAATGCCGCTTGCGGTAACTTTCAATTTTTCATGATTATCTATCCATGATTGGAGCATGGATTTGATTTCGGGTTTCACCGAAAGGTCGCGCTTCATCACCAACTGTTCGCAGAGCAATCGGAACTTTCGTGCAGCAGGCGCATCTGGAACAGCGATGTCGGGCAAACGAGAAAAGGGCATGTCGGTGCTGTATGGTATTCCTTGCGCATGCCTCTTGTATTCCTTCAGCGGCTCAACAACTTCAACCAATTTTGACAACGGCTCTATGTCGCGACCAGGTGCCAAACGACGCAGCATCATATCGCGGTTGCGAATATGTGTGAGACCTACTTCTTCTAATCTAATGCTTATCGTTTCTAATCTTCGATACATATCCATTACATCGTTAACAGATGCGTCTGACCATAGCCTTTCGGCGATGGCTGCTGTGCGGGGCCATATGCGCGAGTCGATTGTCTCTGGCGTTACCAGTTCAGCCCACATAGTTGCTTCCCCGCCTAAAACCATTCGTTGCTGCTCGGGTGTCAAGCCTAAAGAGGCAGGGAGGGGGTCGTTAGAATAGTGTTGCCATGTAGGTTGCGACAGATCGATGTAGTATCCATTGGAAAGAATGACTTGATGTCCTTTGGTAGCAGCATCTTTGAGGCCTTCTTTACCCCGCCAAGATTGAATGACCGCATCGGAGGGTAAGCCGGGTTGCAATATCTCATCCCAGCCGATGGTTTTCTTGCCATGTTTTTTCAAGATGGCCATCACTTTTTTGTTGAAATGGTTTTGTAGCGCATGATTGTCTTTGATGCCATGCTTTCGCATGAATTCCTGTATGCGCGGATTTTTATCCCATTGCTTGCCATTGTTTTCGTCGCCTCCAATATGCATATAGGGGTCGGGAAACAGATCAGCCATTTCTCCTAAGAATCGGTCGAGAAGTTTGTAGGTACTTTTCTTGGTTGGGTCTATGGTTGGGTCGAACACACCGAACTTCCGTTCGATTTGGTGTGGCCCTGGGCCTGATGCCAGTTCAGGATAGCCAGGCATCCAACTACTGGCGTGTCCAGGCATATCGAATTCGGGAACCACGCGTATGCCTCTATCGGAAGCGTAACGGATGATTTCCCGCATTTGATCTTGCGTATAGAAATCACCATTTGAGCCCATCAGATGCAACTTGGGTAGTTTCTTGCTTTCGATCCGAAACCCCTGGTCTTCGGTCAAGTGTAAATGGAGCACATTCATTTTCATCATGCACATTCCATCGATATTTCGCTTGATAACCTCGATGGGCGACCAATGACGGCATACATCTATCAGCAATCCCCGCCAAGGGAATCGCGGCCGATCTTTGATGGAAACACCGGGAATAAAGTATCCTTGGCTATCGGATGAAACCAATTGCAGAAAGGTTTCCAATCCATATAGCACACCGATGTCTGTTGTAGCTGATAGTGTGACACGGTCACCTGTGACATTTAACTCGTATGATTCGTCTTCGCCAGGCAACAGATTACCAACCCGCTGGTAGGAAACATCCAAGCTGACGCCTTTGACATCTCCAGATTTCAGAACCGGATCAATGCGTGTCATTAAATGGGTGCGATCATTCAACCGCCTCAAAAAACGTACAACAGCTTTGTGAGTTCTCGAGCCTGGTAAGTCGGAAAGCACTACGTGAAAAGATTGATCGAGGTTGTAACGTTGACTGCCCCATGTTATTTGTTGGGGCATGGGCATCAGCTGCTCCTTTGCATTTTGGCTGAAGAGGCCAAGCGGAGCGACAGTAAATAGTAGCAGTAATGCGATTTTTCTAAACATAAGCTTCAAGTAATGCGATTCGCCAAATTAGGAAATAGGTCGCATGTGGGTTGGATCCAAAGCAAAAAGGGGGCTATACGCCCCCTCTCGCAAGTTCCACGATAGAATCAAGCCACTTCGATTTCGCGGGCCTTGGATACGGTAACCGCCTTCTTGGCCACCGTTAGGCGCAACATGCCGTCTTCGTATTTCGCAGACAGTCCGTCTTCTTTCGCATTTTCAGGAAGCGTAAAAGAACGGCTGAAGGAGTTGTAATAATACTCTTGACGGGTATAGTTTTTCATTTCCTCTTTTTTCTCCTCTTTGCGTTCTGCGGAGATGGTGAGGAGTCCGTTTTCGATTTCAATCTTGAAATCGTCTTTTTTCATGCCGGGAGCGGCCACTTCGATTTCGTAACTCTTTTCGCCTTCAACGATATTCACGGCCGGAAATTCTTCGCCATCGAACAATCGGTCTAGTGAAACGCGGTCGTTGAAGAACGCATTGAAGAATGGACGGAACGAGAAATAGCCTCCTTGGTTTTTTTTGATGATTGACATGTTTTTTGTTTTAATTGGTTAGTAATTTATTGGATGATGGATACTGGTATTCTTGATTTGGTTGTCGAATGTTGTGTCATTGACAATTCAAAACTAGAAAGGGGAATAAGCCACAGGAATGACCTGTGTCAATCAAAAAAATGATTTATGTCAATTGCCGTTGCGCTTTTCGGCAGGTATCTCCAATTCAGGTTCTATGGCCCTTAAAAGTGATTCGTTGGAGTTGTTGATGGCACGTACCAGGTTCAGCAAACTGGGGACAGCCATTTCCTGGTGGTCTTTGTTTGAATAAAGGCGGTAAACATCTTGGGCCGCCAAGCGATGAACATCGGCGGCAATTGTTTTCAAACGGATCATCGATTCCTGCCTATCGGATCCATGTAATTGAAAGGCCTCCTCGACATTGCCATAAAATTCTGATTGGAAGCGGGTGATGGACTGATAAAATCCAAACAACTCATCGGAAGCCGAAGAACGCAATTCATCGAGGTTGTGTAGGATGTCTTTCACATCCTTTGCGGCAATAGCGACTGGGATCAGATTGAACAGTGCAAGCCATAAATTCAGAATGGCCAAGTTGAGGATGAAGTTTTCGGGGGAGATGATAGAGGATTCGGCTCCTAATGGCACAAACAAATCAAATCCGTAAATGAAAGGGATCAAAATGGCGACGATAAGTACATTAACTAGGGGGCCTGCAATGGTAACTAGCAATTCCTGCATGGGTTTTTCAGGTATTCGTTCCAACCTGGCAACTCCACCGATGGGATACATGGTGATGTCTTGTGTTTTGATTCCAAACCTTTTGGCAGTCAAGGCGTGACCTAGCTCGTGTAGGATTACGCATAAGAACAACGCCAAAACGAAAAACACCGCCCAACTGATTTGAACGGGGTCTAATCCGGCGCGGGCAGTAATGTAGATGATATAAATGATGAGCAAGGAAAAGGTCCAATGCACATAAATTCCTATGCCTGCAATCTTTAGAAAAGAAACGGACTTTTAGATCGGAAGAGCACACGTCTG
>JBJTQS010000178.1:0-12714 GCA_046075765.1 Bacteroidota bacterium | reverse complement strand
TTATAAGTGCATCCAATGACTCGGCATTGTTGAAGAATTCGTTCAAGCCTTCTGCATTGCGATCATAATCCTTTTTCAGTGCTTCCGATTTGCGAAGTCGTATTTCAATGGCATCCATCAGGTCAGAATCCGAAAAGGGCTTGGTGATGTAGTCGTCAGCACCAAGACTCATTCCTTTTCTGAAATCTTCCTTCTCAGATTTTGCTGTGAGGAAAATAAATGGAATTCCTGAAGTCTTTGGGTTCTTACTTAACACATGCAGCACTCCGTATCCATCCAGCTCTGGCATCATTACATCACAAATAATCAAATCAGGAATGTTCTTCAAAGCGGCGTCTATACCTGCTTTTCCGTTCTCGGCAGCGATAACCTTGTATCCTGCCAGTTCTAAGATTTCCGTTGTGTTTTCACGCATGTCCGGATGATCTTCAATCAATAAAAGCGTCTTCATGTGTTTGTTTTTTAGTGTTGCCAAAATTACAAGTCGTGTTTTTTTAATAGATGACTTATATCATGACTTTCTTGTTAATGCTGTTATTCAATATATTGCGGTAGTGCTACTTGAAAGGTTGTCCCTATTCCTTGCTGACTCGTGAACGATATTTGGCCGCCCATAAGCTCCGCATACTTTTTCACAATGTTGAGTCCTAATCCAGTTCCTTGGATGTTTACGGCATTATTAGCGCGGAAAAAGCGGTCGAAAATATGTTGCTGCTCCGATTCTGGGATTCCAATTCCCTGATCGGTTACTGAGATTTGGAGTTTACTATCACTAATATCTGTTTTGAACAGTATTAATTTACCTTCTTCCGAATATTTAATGGCATTACTCAGCAGATTGATACAAATATTTCGTGTCAGATTTTTATCAAGTATCACCTTGGACTCAACGCCTTCAGCAATGTGATTAATGGTCTGGCCACGTTTGGTGAGTTCTCGCATTTCTCCGGTTAATTCGGAAGCAAAAGATACCATGTCAAATTCAGTAGGATTGCATTGCACTTTTCCTTCCTCTAATTTACCCAGCGAAAGGAAATCATTCAATATGGTTGTAAGGTTGTTTACCGATGATTTGATACGAACCAAATGCTTGGTCCTTTGCTCTTCTTGATCTCCTCCATTGTATTTTGAAATCAAAGATGCGGAAGACAAAATAGTACTCAAGGGCGTTCTGAATTCATGAGAAGCCATGGTCACGAACCTGGACTTTAATTCTCCAAGCTCTTTCTCTTTCTCCAAGGAAGCACGAAGCTCTTCTCGATTTTTTTGAAGTAATTCTTCGGCTTGTCGACGCTCTCGAACCTCAGTGGCCAACTCGGCATTCGCCAATTCCATTTTGCCAACTAAGTCGCCTAGTTCCTCTGTGCGTTTCGCAACTCTGTCCTCAAGCTCTGAATTTAATTTCAGAATCTCTTGTGAATTCGCCTTAAGTTCGATGTTGGCTTGTTCAATTCGTTTTTCTTGTTGCCTTCGCTCGGTAACATCATCGCCCGAAGCTAACAGGGTAATAGGTTTTCCATGGTGGTCTCTTATCAAAACCGTCTTACCTGCTATGATCCTGCGTTCTCCCTTAGAATTGAGTATGACACTTTCGTAATCTACGGTGAATTCTTGATCGGCTGAGATGTTTGCCAATCTTTGAAATCTTCCTCGTTCGTGTTCCCGTGTGTCATCTGGCTTGAATATATCAAACCAGTTTTTGCCAAGTATGGAGCTCTCAGGCAAACCGATGATCTTACAGCCTTCCTGGTTAATGAGTGTCACGCGTTCATCCATGGAAATGGCCACAAACATCACCGGTGCAATATCAAGATACATTTGCGCCAGTTCTTTTTCTTGCCTTATTTGGTCAAGGAAAATAGCCTTTTCTGATATGTCGATGATGAATGCAATCACAAACTTGTTTTGATCAATACTGAAATTGCTCAGACTGATTTCCACAGGAAATTCGCTGCCATCTTTTCTTTTGGCAAATAATTTCAACCCTTGGCCCATTGGTCGTGCATGTGGAGACTGATTGAAATGGTCACGGTGTTTAACATGTCCCTTACCGAACCGATCTGGAATAAGCGACTCGATTTTCTTGCCGATCAATTCGTTGCTCCCGTATCCGAATTTCTTTTCCGCAGTAGGGTTAATCATTACAATTTCCCCATGATGATCTGTTATAACAATCCCCTCAGTTGCATATTCGAAAAGCGCACGAAGCCGTTCACGCTCCTTTGAAAGCTTATCGTCGGATCCGCGGAAGCTGATAATGGCAAACCATGCAGACCAGATACCTGCTAAAGTCAATGCCTGGTTTAATAGTTGATATAATGAATCATTGTTAAGCCACGAAAAACATACAATGACGCAAGTGCAAACAATCGAAATATAAGTAGTTAGCCTTCTATTGGAATGAAAAATAGAGAAGAAAAGTGGTGCTATGTATAGGATGGACCATATTACATCGTCGTGGAAAAGAAAGTCAACAACCGTTATGATAATCACCAATGCCCATGCAAGCACGGAGGTTTTATTTGAAGAGCCAATGGTTTTATCCATTTTGTAAATCTAATGAAACAGAAATCATCATTTTACCCGTTGCCTCAAACCCACACTTCAGTGCCTTCCGTGCAGTTTTTGCACATTTCTATAGAGCCTCTGTTTTCTAAAAGCTTTGACCTGAATCGATTGTATTTTTCACTTTGCCAAATGCTGACAAAGTCGGTGTTGCGTATGTTTCCCATCTCATGGCTGGCATCCTTGTCGAAACAACATGGAACCACTTTCCCATCCCAGGTAATAACCGATGAATGCCACATCTTCCAACATCGGTTTTCAAATTCGTTCTTTAACTCCCACTTGCCATCTTTTCTTTGTCGATACCTTGAGTATCTGCTATCACTTGGAATCAATTCATGTCCATTTTCATAGTCGTAAACTTGTGCCGTTTTGAACCACACATCATCCACACCTATCTCATCGGCAAGGGCCTTGACTTCCGGAATCTGATGCTCGTTTTTCGCAGTAACAAGAAATTGGAATACGACAAAGGGTTTTTTTGCATTCAGCTTTTTTCTCCAATGGATAACATTCCGAGTCCCCTCTAACACCTTTTCAATTTTGCCGCCTATCCTGTAAGATTCATAGGTAGATTGATCAGTTCCATCAAGTGAAATGATGAGTCGATCCAACCCAGATTCCACAGTTGCCTTGGCATGCTCATCAGTCAGATAATGCGCATTGGTGGAAGTAGCAACATATAATTTGTGGGATTTTGCCAACGACACCATTTCGTGGAAATTCGGATGCAAGTAAGGCTCTCCTTGGAAGTAAAGAATCAGGTATAACAAATCCTTGGAGCAATCATCAAGTGCTTTCTTAAATAACTCCAATTCCAACATGCCCGTTGGACGCGTGAATGAACGTAGTCCACTCGGACATTCCGGACATCTCAAATTACATGACGTTGTTGGCTCAATGGAAAGCGCAAAAGGATTTCCACTTTGGAAGTTTTTTCCCGTTAACCGGGATGCCTGATACGATCCTACAATCCGGGCAATATTCCAAATCCTCCTGAAAGTCAGGTGTTTCAAAACATTTAGCTGGTCGGATAAGGTAGGTCGCATAAGCTGGCTGCCACAAAGATAACCATCCCCTCCTTGGGCAGTCGGTTGCTTACCTTTGCATCATGGAATCTATGGAGCAAATCGAGCAGGAGTTGATTTCTGATTTTGAACTTTTTGATACTTGGGAGGAAAAATACCACTACATCATTGAGCTCGGTCAAAAACTTCCTGAACTCGACAATTGTTTCAAAACCGATGAGTATCGGATCAAAGGCTGCCAAAGCAGTGTATGGCTTCACGCCAGACAAGAGAATGGCATGATTTACTTTGACGCCGATAGCGATTCCACTTTCGTAAAAGGTGAAATCGCTTTACTCATCAAGGTCATGTCGGGGCGCACACCTTCAGAAATTCAAAATGCTCAATTGGCATTCATTGATGCCATCGGTTTGCGTCAACACATGGCAGCTACACGGGCAAATGGTTTATCAGCCATGATACGACAAATGAAATTATACGCATTAGGATTTACCACCACACAATCTTGAACGAAACAATGGACGAAGTGAAATCATTACACGATAGGGTGGTGGATGTTCTCAAAACATGCTACGATCCTGAAATACCTGTCAACATCTACGACTTGGGATTGATTTACGAAGTGCTTGTGAGCGATGGCAACGATATCCATGTGCGGATGACACTTACCTCGCCTGCATGCCCTGTTGCCGAAACCTTACCACCTGAGGTAGAAAACAAAATTCGTGAGCTACCTGATGTCAACAGTGCCAAGGTCGAAATAACCTTCGATCCACCCTGGGATAAGGATATGATGAGCGAAGAGGCGAGGTTGGAACTGGGAATGTGGTAAGGAGATTGACGATTAACGATTAACGATTGACGATTGACGATTAACGATTTTTTTACATGTTACATGTCACATGTTACCCTTCGTCCGATAATTATCGGACCGATAGCTATCGGACAGGCGCTTGTCACTTGTCACACGTTACTTGTCACTTGTCACATGTTACTTGTCACTTAAACTTCAATTTTGTCTATCTGTGATAATTGATTCATGTCTGAAATAACAAATAAAGTTGCTTCAAGTGGTATAGTTACCATCGATCCTGCAGATTTCATGCAATTGGAAGTGGTGGAAATAGATTTGCGTCAAGTCTTGTTCCATGATATGATTTTGCGTGAACAGGATATGCGTGATTTTGTGGCCAAGCACGATTGGTCTGTTTACCAAAACAAGCGGGTGGCGGTTTTTTGTTCTTCCGATGCAATCATCCCCATGTGGGCATGGATGCTGGTGGCTGCTGCCCTGCAACCTTATGCTTCCGAAGTGTTTGCAGGAACTCCATCAGAGTTCAAAAACATGTTAGCACTTCGCGCCATTGATGAATTAGATA
This sequence comes from Bacteroidota bacterium, assembly GCA_046075765.1. Lineage (GTDB taxonomy): Bacteria > Bacteroidota > Bacteroidia > AKYH767-A > OLB10 > JALRAP01. The sequence goes on along the minus strand of JBJTQS010000178.1, from coordinate 7,742 downwards.
CAATACCCTACAAGGATACTCGTGTGGTAGTTAAGGGTTGCGGGGATGTTGCTGTCCCTGCGTCGGTTTATGCAGCTCTTTGTGCGAAACTGCGCCCCATATCGCGCAGCATTATGTTCGGGGAACCATGCTCAACGGTTCCTGTTTTCAAACGCAATAGCTGATTTCGTTCCGATTTCGTTACTTAGCGCATGATGTCGCGATTTAAGGTTTTGGCAGGCCCTTTGGCTGCAATTTGCATCATGGTCTTTTTCGACCTTGATCCAGGCAATCCCATGGCAACGCGAATGGCTGCCATCACGGTTTGGATGGCCATATGGTGGCTCACAGAGGCCGTTCATCTTGCAGTTACTGCATTCATACCATTCGTTTTCATCCCGCTACTTGGAATCGCCGACCCCAAAACGGTTGCGTTCCAGTACATGGATCAGGTCATTTTCTTATTTATCGGAGGCTTCATCTTATCATTTGCCATCGAGAAATGGGGACTTCATGAAAGGATAGCTCTCAGAATTTTGATGACTACCGGTACCAAAGCCGATCGCATACTCTTCGGCGTAATGGTAACTTCTTTTCTGATTTCTATGTGGATATCCAACACGGCTACGGTTATGATGCTATTGTCGGCTGTGTTTGCCATCATCAACATGACCGATAAGCAAATTACCGATTCTGGAGAACGTAATGGGTTGGCGAAGGCTTTGCTGATCGGCTTGGCTTACTCTGCAACCATTGGCGGTATGGCTACTCTGGTAGGAACTCCACCCAACATGGTGTTCGCCAGGGCCTATCAGGATGCTTATCCCGAATCAGGTGGGATGTCTTTTTTCAAATGGTTTGCAATCGGATTTCCCATAGCCTTAATGTTGCTGCTGGTTTGTTATCTTGTTTTACGTTTTTCTTTCATCAATCGCATTTCAAATGTTGATGCGGTTGGTTCCGGATATTTCAGTGAAGCCTACAAAAGGCTTGGGCCTGTGACACATGAACAGAAGATAGTAGGCTCTGTTTTCGCCATAACGGCACTTTTATGGTTCACAAGGGCGGATCTTGATTTGGGTATAATCACGTTGCCGGGTTGGTCTGATTTGTTTCAACAGGCGGATTACATCCAAGACAGTATGGTGGCCATACTCATGGCCATGCTATTGTTTGTAATTCCTGCATCTTCATCCAAGGGCGGGAATTTGCTGGCTTGGAAAGACGTTTCCAAGCTGCCATTTGACATTATCCTTTTGTTTGGAAGCGGATTTGCCCTGGCTAAAGGTTTTGAGCTTTCAGGCTTGAGTCAATGGATTGCTGCCGGATTATCCGTTTTCTCGGGCGCAAATATGTTATTGTTAATCGCAGGCATTTGCCTCATTGTATGCATTATCAGTGAATTCGCTTCTAATGTGGCCAGTATACAATTGGTAATACCCATTTTGGTAGCCTTTCAAAAAGACTTGGGAGTAGACCCGCTATTGTTGTTGGTGCCAGCCACTTTAGCAGCCTCTTTGGGTTTCATGATGCCGGTGGCAACAGCACCCAACACCATCGTTTTTGGCAGCAACCGTATTTCCGTATCCGATATGGTTCGCTCTGGTTGGTGGCTAAATTTTGCTGGTATATTGATTGTCACCATTTTAGTCTGGGCGTTTTTGACCATAAGTTGACTTTTTTCAAGACCAAAAACGCTACTTTAGCGACCAGATTTTCAAAAAACCAATAAACCTTAATTCAATATCTAAAATGTTTAAAAGAAAGCTTTGGATTTTATTAATCCTACTACTCCCCGCCCTCACGCTGCGAGCCGATCAGGGCATGTGGCCAATGAATCTAATCAGCCAACTGCAAGACTCCATGCAGGCTCGTGGATTACGATTGAGTGCCGAAGATATCTACAGCATCAACAAGGCTTGTGTGAAAGACGGAGTTGTAAGATTAATGAACAAGCAGAACCGCATGTTCTGTACTGGGGAAATCATCTCGAACCAAGGTTTGTTCTTAACAAACCACCATTGTGGATACGGCGCAATCCAAGAACTCAGCAGTCCTGAAGACAATATCCTGGCAAATGGATTCTGGGCAAAAGACCAAGCTGCTGAGCGCCCTGCCAACTTCAATATCGGTTTGCTTTCAAGAGTTGAGGAGGTAACACAGATGATTTTGGATAGCTTACCAAAAGGTGATGATGAGGCGGCAAGAAGCAAAGCGCTTTCTGCATTACTTCGATCTTCATCTGCAAAACTCAAAGAGGCACTTGGTAAGGACAAGGATTTTTATGTAGTGGAAATCGTCCCTTTCTGGGCCGGCAATAAATTCCTCGCTATGTACTACAAGGTCTTCACCGATATCCGCTTGGTAGGCACTCCTCCAGAGAATATCGGGAAGTTTGGCGGCGACACGGATAACTGGATGTGGCCTCGCCACACATGTGATATCGCCTTGTTCCGAATTTATGCCGATGCCAACAATAACCCTGCTGTATTCAACAAAGACAATAAGCCATTCACTCCATCCTATTTCTTCCCGATAAACACTCAGGGCGCCTCTGAGAATAGTTATGCGATGATTTTGGGTTACCCTGGAAGAACTCAACGTTACACGTACAGCGAAGGAATCCGTTACTTCTCCGAAGTAGAGCGCCCCATGCGTGTTAGGGTTCGCCGTGAAGTGCTTGATGTTTACGAGGATTTCATGCAGTCTGACTCTAAAATCAAATTGATGTATGCTGATAAGCATGCAGGACTCAGCAACTACTGGAAGAAATTCATGGGTGAAGCCAGTGCTCTCAAGAGCCTCGGAATTTATGAAAGACGTAAGGCCGATGAAAATGCTTTTACCAAATGGGTAAAGGATGGGAATCGCAAAGAATATGAAAATGTAATGTCAAGCTATGAGCAAGCCTATGGTACCGTACGCAAATTCGGTTTGTTCAGTGTTTATATGCAGGATGGCTTGAGCAACTCACAGCCTATGGTATTGGCAATGGGTATGAATCGACTTGCCGATGCTTTGAAAGATAAAACCAAAAAGGATGAAGTTGCGAAAATCTCCAAAGAACTTTCCGCTGATCTTGATGGAACGTTCAAAGACTATCACGAACCTTTAGAAGTAAAAGTTTTGGCTACGGTAATTCGTCGCGTTGTGGAGGATTTGGATAACGCTGTTTTACCAAAGGAGATTTTGGATATGGCCACCAAATACAAGCGTAATTATGACTTGATGGCTCAAGAAATGTGGAAGCGCTCGGTTTTAGTCTCGAGAGTCAAGTATGAGGCTTTCCTGAAATCCCCTTCTCTGAAAACCCTTCAAAAAGACCCCATTCATGTGTTCGTTTCTGCATACTCCGATATGTTGAATAAAACGATGATGCCCGAAATTTCCAAGGTGAATGCCGTACTGGGTAAGGCCAATCGTCAATTCCAAGCTGCATGGTTGGAAATGAATGCAGGTAAGTTGATGGCGCCTGATGCCAATGGAACCATGCGACTTACTTATGGTCAAGTGTTGCCTTACAACGGTAAGGACGCTGTTTCTTTTAAAGAATACACTACATCGAAAGGTGTTGTTGAGAAGTATGTGCCCGGAGATTATGAATTCGATGCTCCAAAGCGATTGATCGATATGATGAAAAATCGTGATTTCGGCCCTTATGCCGACAAAGACGGTGAGTTGCGTATTTGTTTCATCACCAACAACGATATCACAGGTGGTAATAGCGGCAGCCCAATCATCAATGGAAACGGTGAGCTTATTGGCACTGCCTTCGATGGTAACTGGGAAGCTATTTCAAGTGATTTCGCATTTGAACCCAACTATCAGCGCACCATCGGTGTTGATATCCGTTACACACTTTTCATTATCGATAAATTTGGTGGAGCAGGTCATCTTTTGAAAGAGATGAAACTGGTGGACACACCCTCGCCTGGTCCAATTACTTTAGCTCCTACTCCAATTGAGGAGGCCAAGGTTATAGAGCCTACGGTTGAAGAGAAGCCAAAAGCGAAGATTAAAATAGACACTCCAGCCAAGAAAGTTAGTCCGGTTGTGAAGTGATACCTATTCACATGTTGATAAACGGGGGCGAAAGTCCCCGTTTTTTTTGTGAGTGATTGTGAGTTCATGTCCTGTTTTGATAGTTTTGCTTTGGTTTTTCAACCAAATTCCTAAATGCAAAAGAAAAGCGAAAGGCTTTTCAGGATTTTTACCAGGCTCAAAGAAGTGCCCCAATCGGTGGAAGAACTCCATCTTTGGTGCAAGAGCCAAAATATTCCTGGAGGGTTACGGACCATCTATCGATATATAGACGAACTCACGGAGGCAGTCAAGGAGAATGGCTTTCAGGTCGTTTCCATCGGCAAAGGCACACGCGACTTGAAATGGCATGTTATTCCCATTCAAGACAATCCATCCACCGCCAGGCTGGGCGACGCCATCAAGGGCTTCCAAATTATGAGTCAATTGTCTGGTTTGCATGTTAAATCCATCGGATTGGATTATCTGCAGAAGCTGTCAGATGACGTGGTACATTCCTTGAACTCGGAAGACTCTGGTTCAATCGATTTGATAAACCATCTTGTAGTCACTGGTTGGGGACAAACCCGTTACGACGAACGCGACAGAAAAAATCTGGAGGTTATTCTAAAAGCAATTGGCGAAAAACGAAAAGTGCAGCTTGATTTTATCGCTCAATTGCAGACGGAAGATCCATTAGCCAGTGAAAGGCTTTGGAAACCTCATGTGTTGGTTTCTCATCGAGGTTCGATCTTTATTGCTTGCAATAAGGAGTACGAATCAAAACTCTTTTTTATCGACTTGGAAAGCATAATCTCGGTCAAGATAAAAAACGTGAAATTCAGGAACCAGTTGCCAAAGTTGGCTGTTGAATCTTTTTTAAAAGATAGATTCGGTATTACGCCTGGAAATGGTCCTGTTTTTAAAATCAAATTAGCATTTCATCCATCTGATCCAAAAACGGTCTCTGGATTCAAGAATCCATTCGTACAAAAGCGAATATGGCATCCTGGCCAGCGTTTTTCCATCGACACTTCCGGTAAATACTTGGTGCTTGAATTCGACTCTCAATTAACTCGTGAACTCGTGGGATGGATCATGATGTGGATGGATCACATCAAAGTACTGGAACCAATAGAACTAAAATCACTAATCCTTCAGAAAATGGACGCCATGAAGGAGATTTTAGATGGTGCCGACCCTCTTTTCAGCACTCCTGGTCGGTTTTAGTATCCTGTACTTTGCAATTCTAGTATAATTTCTACATTTGAGTATGTTTACCATGATTTTATTGGTAATCGCCCAGGCGTCCTATGGGCTTACTAACTGCCTCTGGAAAGTTAAGGGTAGAACTTTGTCCTCTTGGTGGCTTATGGCCAACCGTTCTTTGGTTACATTTCCTGTCTTTTTGCTGATTTTATACTTTGCCGGATCGGGCAAGCCGTGGTCAGATTACCAATGGCTCACAGCTTTGTGGTCTCTGCCTTTGAGTTTGGTTGGATTAGTCCTCTTTATTCGAGGTGTTAGAAGCGGATCGGTCAGTAAAGGCGTTCCAATGTTGGCATTTATTTCCTTTTGGGGAGTATTGTCATCAACCATCTTTTTCAATCAATCGTTTCATTCGTCATATTTGCTACCTACGATTTTATTGGTGATCGGTTTTTTTGTTGTGAACTTGAAAGAGCTCAATCTCTTTGAATTCGACAAAGGAACATGGATGATTATGTTGGCTGCTTTCTGCTGGGGAGTAACAATTCCGGCCTTTGCTGAAATGTCTAAAGGCGATGCGTTTTGGAAGCTATCAGCCATCCAAGAGTGCATGGTGCTATTGGTTTCCGCTGTTGCCTTTTGGTTCAGGCCAGTTGCTGATCTGAGAGTGAATAAGGGGTTGGGATTGCCTATACTGATTGGCTTTTTAACGGTAGCGGGAGTAGGAGGAACCAATTTTGTGTTGGGTCAAATCAGTCCTGTTGTTTTCTCTTTGTTATGCCTTACGCAGCCCGCTGTTTCGCTGATTGTAGCTTATTTGAACCTGGGGGAGCGATTAAGTGCAACCCAATGGTTTGGGGTTTTGCTCCTGCTTTCAGGAAGCGTTTGGTTGATGACTGCTTGACCTCAATAAGGGGCAAAGGAAAAGTTTCCATTGCTAACAGTCACAGAGTCCCCAGACCCTGTAAAAGCCTTAAACGAAAAATATCCACTAATATATCTTTCTGTGGTATCCCATTCAGAAATATTGATGGTGCCGGTAGAAGCGGTATAGGTGTTTGCGGAGTTTGAAAATAGTCCACCCGAAAGCGGATAACTCCCAGGAGCAAAATCACCAGTATGAATCAATGAGATGGATCTGAAAAGCGAGTCCATGCCTGAAATGAAAATACTGTTTCCGTTTATTTGACTGGTGATGTTAGGGCCGAACAACTTCCAAGGTGATCCGTCAATATCTGCATTCATTCGGGCGGCACACGGACTACAGCTCTTTCCTCCGCAATCAATTTCCCTCTCTCCATTATTGAGGATGCCGTCTTCACAATTAGGCAAGTCGGAAATGGCTGTATCAATAGGATTGCATCCGGCAAAAACCAGTGATAAAAACAAGGTGATGGCCAAGTGAATTCTCATGCCCGTTGATTAGCTTTGTTCCTGTTTGCCAAATTAATCAATCTAACATTAACATCGTTAAGAACGATATGCAGATCACGACATTTGAAGACTACAAAAAGGCTTACCATCACAGCATAACCAATCCAGAAGGTTTTTGGTCGGAAGTGGCAAGCTCCTTTCAGTGGATGCGCAAATGGGAACGTGTGTTGTCGTGGGATTTCAATTCCTTTGATGTACGATGGTTTGAAGGTGCTGAGCTCAACATCACCGTTAACTGCCTCGATAGGCATGTTGCCACCAATCCTGATCGTACCGCTTTTATTTGGGAAGGCAATGACCCTAAAGAACCCAATCGCAAGTTTTCCTATAAGGAGCTTTTGGAAGAGGTAAGCCGTTTTGCCAATGCATTGAAATCCCTTAATGTTACCAAAGGTGACCGTGTTTGCATTTATATGCCCATGGTCCCTGAGCTGGTAATTGCTGTTTTAGCTTGCGCCCGGATTGGTGCGGTGCATTCTGTTGTTTTTGCTGGGTTCTCTGCGTCTTCTTTGCGCGACCGAATTCAGGACTCGGGATGCTCTATGGTCATAACATCAGACGGAGCCTATCGTGGGGCGAAGGAAATTCCTATTAAAGCAGTTGTTGATGAAGCGGTGGCCGATTGCCCTACCATAAGAAATGTAATCACATTGCGCAGAACGCACACATCCGTAACCATGACCGATGGCATTGATCATTGGTGGCATGATGTTATTAATGGCAAGTCTGCAGTATGCGAACCTGCGCCCATGCAAGCCGAAGACATGCTTTTCATCCTCTACACATCGGGCTCAACCGGTAAGCCAAAAGGAGTTGTACATACTTGCGGCGGTTACATGGTTTATGCATGGTACACGTTTACAAACGTATTTCAATATCGCAGCGAAGACATTTATTGGTGCACTGCCGATATAGGTTGGATAACAGGACACTCATACATTACTTATGGTCCACTCCTGGCTGGAGCCACATCAGTAATTTTTGAAGGCATCCCCACATTTCCAGATCCGGGAAGGTTTTGGCAGGTGATAGATAAGCATCAGGTTTCTATTTTCTATACGGCGCCTACCGCCATTCGGGCACTTGAGGCTGCAGGATTG
>JBJTQS010000177.1:0-3930 GCA_046075765.1 Bacteroidota bacterium | reverse complement strand
TTGTTCGTAAACAACGGGAACAATACCTACACGGAACGCGCCGCTGATTTCGGCATCAACATCGGATGGCAGACCTGGACTTCCAGTTTCGGTGATTTAGACAATGATGGGGATCTTGACCTCTTGTTAACCAACCATGATTATACCAATCAGATTTTCATCAATGATGGGACTGGCAATTACACAGAGGCCCTGAACACCGGAATCGGCAACTTCAACATCACGCCGATTGAATCAGTAATGCAGGACTTCGACAACGATGGATATCTTGACATCCTGATTTCAGGTACCGAGTGGCTCTATTTTCATAACAATGGAAATATGACTTTTACCCGTCGTACAGGCGTTTTCGCAAACAATGGTATGGTGTCATTTGCTACTGGCGACCTTAACCATGATGGCTTTGTTGACATCTTCGCTTCTTATGGTGATATCTACCAGTCACCATCGAATCAATACGATGATGTACTTTACCTCAATGAAAGAAATGCGAATAATTTCATTGCTTTCACTTTGGAAGGTACTACGAGTGAAAAAGGGGCAATCGGCGGACGTGTAACGATCTATGGTCCTTGGGGCATTCAAGTCAGAGAAGTCAGGGCAGGCGAAAGCTATGGAACATGCAACTCCTCACAATTGCACTTCGGCTTGGGCGCCAACACACAAGTAGACTCTGCAGTCGTTTGGTTTACCTCCGGAACAACTACTACCCTCACGAATCTTGGAGCCAACCAATTTGTAAATGTTGTAGAAAACAGTTGCGCAATCACCGGAAATATAGTTTCAGGAAACGCAATCATCTGTACTGGTCAAACCACCACTCTGACAGCACCAGCTGGATTCACTTCTTATCTGTGGCAAGATGGCTCCACAACTCAATCGATTACGGTTAGCCAGCCAGGGTCTTACAACGTGATGGTTACAGATGCATCTGGATGCTCCGTCATTTCTGCCAACAAAAACGTTGAACTCAATCCAGATGAAACTCCTACTGTTACAATTAATGGCGAACTCAACTTCTGCCAAGGTCAGTCAGTGACTTTGACCAGTTCTCCCGCATCAAGTTATACTTGGAATAATGGCTCCAACACCCAATCGGTTGTAGTGACACAAACCGGTAGTTACTCGGTAGCTATTCAGGGTGTATGCGGAACTTTCTCATCCGCTTCCGTTGTAGTTGATGTACTTCCCGCACCTACACCTGTTGCATCCGGTGCTACTGGTCCCAATCCTTCTTCACTGCAGCTTTCAGCCACTGGCAGCAATTTAAATTGGTATGATCAGCAGACAGGAGGAAACCTTGTTGGAACCGGAAACACATTCACCACCCCAGTATTGACTTCCTCCACTACTTATTGGGTTGATGAATCAACGGTTTACCTTGGACCTACGGCATATACTGGAATCACATCCCATTCGGGAACATCCTTATTTAGCGGAAACACCACCAATGCTGCTTTGAACTTCACTGTTATTAACCCTTGCACATTGGTTTCAGCCAAAGTTTACACCGACACACCTGGAAACCGTGAAATCCAAATCCGTAATTCGGGCAACAATGTTATCCAAAGCTTGTTGGTAAACGTCCCCATAGACTCTTCTCGTATTACGCTTAACTTCCCATTAACACCAGGCACCTACTCGATCACGACCAATTCAACAGTTAATAACACCAATTTCGGCTTCAACTCCCCACGTTTACGCAGGAACAGCTCTGGTGTAAGTTATCCATACACCATCAACGACCTTGTAAGCATTACTGGATCAAACCAAGGTTCAGGCTTCTACTACTACCTATATGATTGGGAAGTGAAAGGTGAGGATGTGACTTGCGTGAGTGCTCGCGTTCCTGCATTGGCAGAAATCACGCTTACCGGGGTTTCTGAAACTGCGTCCAATAGTTTCTCTGTGTATCCGAACCCAGCATCAGATTATGTCATGATCAATGCAGCAGGAAAAACCATCACTTTGGTGGAGCTTACAGACCTCACAGGTCGCTTGGTTCGTTCACTGCAATTCCCCAAAGGAAACACCAGCGACATTCGTTTGAATCTGGAAGGACTTGCAAGTGGTCAATACCAATTGATGTTAACGCATGCCGACAGGAAAACTTCTGCAGGAAAAGTAACTGTGAAATAATCCAAAATCCAAAACTGCAAAAGCCCCTCTTAATCGGAGGGGCTTTTTTTTGGAGTTTATTTATGGATTAAATCACATGAAGCTTTATGGTATTGGCCATACCCCTTGACTCCAAGGGAGTGCTGAATACATTGATCAGCAAGTCGCCATCCTTAACCAAGCCGCGTTTCTTGAGAAAAGCTTTGATGTCAGTAATGGTATCCTCAGAGCTTTCATATCGATCGTAATGAAACGCCCTTACTCCCCAAACCAAATTGAGTGTGGTAAGCATTTCCATGTTATCCGTAAAAATGAACACATGGCTTCGTGGACGTTGGCTTGAGATACGGAAAGCCGTGTAGCCGGAGTTGGTCATGGCAATGATTCCAGCGGCACCTGACTGCTGCGCCATCGCGCAAGCGCTATAACAAATGGAATCGGATATAAAGCTCTTGGAGTTCTTGATTGGAGGTATCTGTTTATTGAAAATGAAATCCTCTGTTTCAGCGATACCGATGATCTTCGCCATCGCCTCAACTACTTTAACAGGATATGCCCCGACCGAGGTTTCACCTGAAAGCATCAAAGCATCAGCTCCATCGAATACCGCATTGGCTACATCGCTGGCCTCTGCGCGTGTAGGTCTGTAGTTGGTTATCATGCTTTCCATCATCTGGGTAGCAATGATAACGGGCTTTGAATAGCTGATGGCTTTGCGGACAATATTCTTTTGGATGACTGGAACTTTCTCCATCGCTATCTCCACTCCCAAATCGCCGCGAGCAACCATGATGGCATCAGCAGCTTGGATGATATTATCCAAATCCCTTAATGCCTCCGGTTTTTCAATTTTGGCTACCACGCGGGTTTTCATTTTGCGGGCAGCTATGCGACTCTTCAATTCCAATATATCCTGTGCCGTACGTACAAAAGACAATCCAATCCATTCAATATGGTTATCCAAGGCAAACTCCAAATCCTGCAAATCCTTATCAGACAAACATGGAAGCGACAATTTCGTGAATGGTAGATTGATGCCTTTTCTGGAAGAAACAACCCCACCGTGCACAACCTTGGTAAGCACCACACCATCGGGCTCTTTGCCAATTACCAACAATTCAACTTTTCCATCATCAATCAGAACCGGGTCTCCCTGTTGAACATCATCATAGAATTTAGTGTAATGCACATGCAACAAAGCTGCCGTCCCCTCACAAGGGTGTATAGTTAATCGAACAGCAGCACCTTCCACCAAATCAGCAGCGTTGTCCTTTACTTCTCCAATTCGAAGCTTTGGGCCTTGAAGATCATAAAGCACCGGTATCTTGTATCTCTTTTCAGCATTTAACTTTCGGATATTATCGACTATGATACGGTGCATTTTGTGATCGCCATGCGAGGCGTTGATGCGAACCACATCCATACCCACCTTGATCATTTTCTCCAAGGTATCGGTATCCATCGAGGATGGACCGATAGTGGCTATTATTTTGCTTTTATTGAAAATGGCTGAAGACATTGCTTATGTAAATCAATTTTCGATTAAGTTCAAGAAAGTTTCGGCAGACTTTAGGTCGCTGGGCTGTATGATGAAAGCACCCGACACGGCTATCAACTTTCGCATTTTTTCAACCATATCTGTCAGATTGAAATCATCGTTGAATCCGGTTACAAGGAAGAAATAATCAACGTTGCGCATTTCGGGGATGAAAAAACCTGTTTGCTCCAGATCGCGGTTACCAATCAGATTGTACGTTTCGGAAGCGTTGCCACCAGTCATAAACCGTGCATGACTGGTGCTTGAGCCTGGCC
>JBJTQS010000176.1:0-2602 GCA_046075765.1 Bacteroidota bacterium | reverse complement strand
GCTTGCTGTAATGGGGATTGGTACATCCACACGGAAATCATCAATCGAGAAGCCATCCACGTTTACAGATCCGTCTGATGTGAACACAAATCGGAATTGAACTGTCCCCGCGTTGCTCAAGAAGCTCAAGCATTTTGCTTCTGCTTTGATCCATCCCGGTGTGGAGTTGCCCATCCAAGCTGGCTGGCCCGAAGAGAAGATATTCGGCGTGCTGTTGTACCAATTCACCCAGCATGGTGCTGTGAGATTAGCTCCGCCAAGGAGTGTCCATGCACCACCGTTGATTGAGTACTCCAATCGAGTGCCATCCCACGCATTTTCAGTTCGGTGATTGATGTAAAAAGACACTTCCGGATCAACAGCGTTGGTGAAATCGAATAGCGGTGATACAAGTGCGCAGTTGGCATTGTTGCCGTAGGCAGAGGTTAAGTTTACGTCCCAACATTGGGTTCCTGAATAGGCACTGTTCGTTCCACCAAAGGCAGGCGTTCCCAACTGCCAAATGGTATTCGCGTTGCCACTATTGGTGGTTGACCAACCAACATTCACTCCATTGAAGTTGTCGAAAAATTGTTGACTGTATGAAACGGGAATCACAGGTATCCCAACAGATTGAATACAGAGTGTGTCATTGGTAGGGTCGCCATCTGTAGATAGTCCGGTGTAAGTGCAAATATTGAATCCACCGGTTGGTACGGTAAAGCATGGGAGTGTAACTGTTGCCGTTGACCCGGGCGTTAAGCTGCCTGTGTAATTCGCTGTTACTGGAGCGCCTCCATTGATGGAATAGGATACTGGGAAGTTGGTTTGAGTGTTTGCACCGAAATTCTGAACTGTCACAACTACGTCGGCACATCCGCCTGCTGGTGAAGAAGCACCTGGAAGCGTATATGAAATCACCCCTACATCATTAGCTTGTGGCAAGGTTATGCAAAAATCGTCAATTGAAACTCCATCAAGAGTTACGGAACCATCGGAGGTGAATACGAATCGGAACCATACTTGCGGTTGGTTATTGAATTGTGCATTCAGTTCGATTTCGGATTTTATCCAACCACCCGAATTGCCAGTCCAACCGGGTTGACCACTTGAAATAATCGTAGCATTGTTGTACCAATTAACACAACCTGCACAAGCACCTGCATTACCTAACACATTCCATGGACCTGCTAAATTGGTTGCCCACTCAATTCGAAAACCATCCCAGGCAGTCTCCACATTTCGGTTTTGCCAAAACTCCAAGGTTGCTCCTGCGCCTACAGTGAAGCTGAATTCGGGGGATCTCAACCAAGTGTTTGCATTGTTAGTGTAAGTTGAGTTCAAATTGATGTCCCATGCATTAGGTGCTGAATGTGCGCCGGATGTAGCACCAAAGGCAGGTACACCCAATTGCCAAGTGGAACCAGTAGTCGCTTGGGCAGTCCAAGGTATACCGGCAACATCAAAATTGTCGCAATAAGGGAATGTAACCCCGGCTTGGGCTGTGAAACATGTAGTGCTTGATGAGGTAGGTCCGGGCAAATAGGTGGTGTTGTTACAGCCGCTTGCGTCAATGGCTTCAACATAATAGCAAACGACATCGCCCGCCTGAACAGCGGGTATGTTTGCAGTGTAAAGAGTTCCTGAGGTCAGTGTCATAGCCAAACTGGTCGGTGCACCACCATTTACAGTGTAAAAAAGTGTAACGCTGTTTAGTCCTGACTGATCGAATGCATCTACATTGATGGTGTATGGTCCGAGGTTGTAAACGTTGGCAGGGTAAACTGGTGCAGCTTGAGTTAAAGTAGGAACAACCAATTCACATGCGGCGGCTACCACTTGTACATCATCCACAAACCAACCGTTACGACCACCAGATCCGTTATTGTTGCCATCCGTTAATGCAAAGCGAACGCGCACATCTGGTTCGTTACCTACAACGGAAATATCGAAAGTCTCGGTCTGCCACCAACTGGCCACAGGAACGGTTGTTGTTCCAGGCTGCCATGCTCCATAGCTAGCCTCTTGGAATTTGCTGCTTTGGGTTTCGAACAAACCCGTTCCCAGGTAAGTACAGTTATTTGATCCTGTATTCGGGTTGTTGTCGATGAACTGAGTCCATGTATTACCCCCGTCAATAGAGTATTCCAAGGTCCCACCATCAAAAAACTCCGCTTTACAAATAGACTTGAAGCTTAGGGTCACATAAAAGAGACCTGTTAAGTTCATGGAGCCAGTTGTTAAGTAGGAAGTTGCGCCCGAAGAGATCGAAGAGCTATCACTGTTGGTGCCGCTCACAGATAATCGATTGTTAATAAACCATCCTGGTGTTCCTGAAGAAGTGACGTTGCCGGGTGGATTTTCAAAATCCTCATTGAATACAACTGTTTGTGCATTCGTTTGCAAGGCTGCCAATAAAAACAGTAGTAGGCTGTAAATAAGTAACTTGGAATTCATGTGCTGCTAATTATTTGGTTTTGTGTGGATGGTTAAAAGTATGCACAATTTTTTTGGCTTCCAAACACATTTGGTAAACACCTGTTAACAGCGGAAGTCCGATAACTATCGGACCGATAGTTATCGGACGGTAGCAGGAAGCGGTGGCGGGAGGCGGCAATAGTAG
>JBJTQS010000175.1:0-3566 GCA_046075765.1 Bacteroidota bacterium | reverse complement strand
AAAGGGTCGAATTGTATCCATGCAAACAATCGGTCAGAAAAGGGCACAACGCTTGGTGGCCCAATTGCGGGATGATACCGGCATGATTGATTTGGTATGGTTCAAAGGATTGAAATGGATCATGGGCTCCATCAAGACCGGGGTAGAGTATACCGTTTTTGGAAAGCCTTCGGAATTCAACGGGCGCTTCAACTTTGTGCATCCCGAGATAGAGCCTGCTGCTTTGCGCAGCGAAGACCCCATCGGTCTTACACTCCAGCCTTTTTACTCTTCCACCGAAAAATCTAAGATGCGCGGCCTTGATAGCAAAGGCATCATGCGTATGCAACGCACCTTGCTACAATCGTTGCCGCAGCAATTGCCCGAAACACTACCACATAAAATCACGCAGGCACTGAATATGGTTGGTGTGCGCGACGCATGGCTCAATATCCATTTCCCTAAGGATTCAGATATGCTGCGCAAAGCGGAATTCAGACTCAAGTTCGAAGAGTTTTTCTATATCCAGCTCGAGCTGTTGCAGCGCAAGCTTATCAAAACCGAAAAAGAACAAGGGAAGGTCATCACAAAAATCGGCGACCACTTTAATGACTTTTATAAAAACAGGCTCCCTTTCGAGCTTACAGGCGCTCAGAAGCGGGTGCTGAAGGAGATTCGCCAAGATATGGGCAGCGGCAAGCAAATGCACAGGCTGTTGCAGGGCGATGTAGGCAGTGGTAAAACATTAGTGGCTTTGCTGAGCATGATCATGGTGCTTGACAATGGATACCAGGCCTGTCTGATGGCTCCAACCGAGATATTGGCGCAACAGCATTACCAAACCATCAGCGGCTTTTTAGAGGGCACAGGCATGAGCATTGCACTGTTAACAGGCTCAACACGAAAAAAAGAGCGAGATAGCATACTGGAAAGGCTTTCATCGGGTGCATTGAACTTCATCGTGGGTACACATGCATTGATTGAAGACCGGGTGCAATTCGCCAATACAGGTTTGGTCATCATCGACGAGCAGCATCGATTCGGAGTGGAGCAACGCGCTCGTTTGTGGGGTAAGGAAACCACATTGCCGCATGTTTTGGTGATGACAGCCACACCCATACCCAGGACCTTGGCCATGACACTTTATGGCGACTTGGAAGTGAGTGTGATTGATGAGTTACCTCCCGGTAGGAAACCTATTCGCACCGAGCATAGATTTGAAAATTCCAGAATGCGCTTAATCGGTTTCATGAAGGAACAAATTGCCATAGGTAGGCAGATTTATATCGTTTATCCTTTGATTGACGAATCGGAGAAGCTCGACCTAATGAATCTACAAACAGGATATGAAGCTATTTGCCGTGATTTTCCTCGGCCCGACTATCGGGTGAGCATCGTGCATGGGAAGATGAAGGCCGCCGACAAAGATGCGGAGATGAAACTTTTTGTGGAGGGTAAAACCAACATCATGATTGCCACTACCGTTATTGAGGTAGGTGTGAATGTGCCCAATGCCTCTGTGATGGTTATTGAGAGTGCTGAACGATTCGGTTTGTCGCAGTTGCACCAGTTGCGTGGACGCGTTGGCCGCGGAGCCGAACAGTCTTTCTGTATTTTAATGACGAGCTACAAGCTTTCGAAAGAGGCGAAGTTGCGCATGGAGACGATGGTGCGCACCAATGATGGTTTTGAAATCGCTGAAGTGGATTTGAAGTTGCGTGGTCCTGGTGATATCACAGGCACACAACAGTCGGGTGTGGTAGACCTCAAAATCGCAGATATCGTGAAGGATGGATCCATTCTCGAATTATCACGTTCTGCCGCAGTAGATCTGTTGAAACAAGATCCTACCTTGTCCAAGCAAGAAAATGCTCCAGCAAGATATGTTATGGAGGAGCGAATGAAGGGTAGGGAAGATTGGAGTAAAGTCAGCTGATTTTACATTCAGGCGATCGCCTCTGATGCATCCGGTAGCTTGCCCAACTTTTGCAACAATCGGAAGTGCGATGCGATACCTTCTGAAAAGGTTTTCTTTTCCAAATAAGGTATGCCGAATTCCTGAGCTGTTTGCTTAACAATCGGTGCGATAGCCGGGTAGTGGATGTGACAAATAGATGGGAACAAGTGGTGTTCCACTTGAAAGTTCAATCCGCCCAGATACCATGTAAGGAAACGGTTTTTGGTGGCGAAATTCATTGTGGTTTCCATCTGGTGGATGGCCCAAGCGTTATCGATGTTGCCATGCTCATCGGGCAGCGGATGTACGGTTTCTTCCACCGAATGCGCGATTTGGAATACCAAGGACAGGATGATGCCGGCTGTAAAATGCATGAGTAGAAAGCCTGTCACCAAAATCCATATGGGCATTTGGAAATACAATGGGATGCCGATGAACACAGCGTAATACAGAAGCTTATCGCCTATGATTTTCAAGAGCACCAAACCATGGTTTTGGTTGCCATAGCCTTGGTTCATGCCGCTTTTGCGGTACTTCACAAACTGCACAAAATCTTTGGCCACCAACCAGTATAGCGTCATGATTCCATAGAAGGCACAAGCATACAGGTATTGAAATCTCAATCCCTTGCGAGCGGGCGTGTGCGGACTGAACCGGAGCACGCCTTTGTCGGCGATATCCTCATCCAAATGTGTGATGTTTGTATAAGTATGGTGCAGGATGTTATGTTGGATTTTCCAATTGGAAACAGATCCACCTACCATGTTCAATGTGTGACCTACCAACCGATTGATATTTTTGTTGGAAGAATAGGCGCCGTGGTTTGCATCGTGCATCACACTCATCCCAATGCCAGCCAATCCTGTACCCGTCAATATCCACAGAAGCAGGGCGATAGGCCATGAAGGTTGAAGGAAAATCAGCGCAGCGAAAGGAACCAAATAAATTGCAAGCATGGAAAAGGTTTTCACCACCATGGCTGCGTTTGCGTGCTTGGAATGGCCGGCTTCAACGAAGTGTTTGTCGATTCGGCTTTTCAGTGTTTGGAAGAAGGCTGTTTTCCCCGATTGGTTGAATTTTACCTGAGTTTTGGGGTTGATGGTCATGATTTGGTAATAAGAAGCGGCTTGATTGGATAAAGGTAATTATTAAATCAACAAATAAGGGTTAAATGCCAAAATATCAGACATTTGACAACTTAAACGTTTAATTTGAGGCACTTGAACTTAAACATGTTTATGTTTGTGGCGGTGCTTTTTGATAATTAATTCGAATTCGCCCGTTTTTGCCGGTTTTTCAAGCCCCGGTATCTGGGTTAAACAAGAAAGGAGGTAACATTTCAGGATTATCAATTTATTTTCAATTGAAGCTTTTCACAAAACATTTAACTTTTAAAATCATTCAACATGAAACTTTTCTTTAAACCATTAATCGTTTTTATTTTTTCCCAAATGTTGATGCCGTCCATTCAGGCGTCTAACCTTGTAAAGCCAATCGACGTTCATCCAAGCTTTACAGCCATGAAACCGAAAGTCACCATTTGCTTTACCATTGCGCGGAGACGCGATTGCGAAGGATTCGGCATTTGTAATTTTCGTGCCATCGTTACGGAAGGTCGCTTAAACAATGC
>JBJTQS010000174.1:0-12439 GCA_046075765.1 Bacteroidota bacterium | reverse complement strand
TGGTAAGAAAGTCCGATCCTTCTGGTATACCCCCACTTGAACTGCAGCTTCAGCGTTTCATTCATACCCCTGAAATTGGTCCAATCCAGATTCAATCCATAGTTAACCCTGCCTAAATCCCCAGACCTTACCCATTCGTTGAAATTTCGATCCACCAACTCAAACTGAGGAATGGGGATTACGTACCATCTTTCAGCGACATTGACTAAAACGGTAATACCAGCTACATTATCAGAGGCGGAGGTGATATCAACGAAGTTGAATATCCCGAGATTCATAATGTTATCCTTAGATCGGGATAAAACCTTTTGAAGCAAAGCGGCCTCCAGTGTATCGCCCTCTTGGATCATCATCTCGCGAGTAATGACCTGTGGTTTTGTGATGTGATTTCCAGTAATAATCAGACGTTTGATTACCACCAAAGATGAATCAGTTGATTGGGAATAACCTGCTGCAGGAAGACCTATTAGAAGAAACAGCAGAAAATAAAAAAACAGTCGCGAGGTGCCGGATTGCATGTTGCGGAGGTTCCGGCAAAATTAAATTTTCAAGTAATTCATGAAAGCGTCGTACCTGGCTTGCAGGTCGGGCTGAAACTCACTTTGATGATACGAGGCTTTCACATCGTAATCGTTTCTGAAAAACCCGGCCATGATGCGAGTCAAGTCGACCCGGTCTATTCGCATAGTGACTTCGGTTTTGCCTGGTTCAGTGGAAGGATTGGTGTTAGCACTTAACAAATGAGCGCCTTCCGATTCAACAATACGAGCGATTTCGGACAGGGAATACTTCTTAGAATCTACATCCAAAACCAAAACACCACCTGGATCTTGAAGGGAGTTTGATTTGGCCAACGCAGCAACAATATCCAAGGTTGTTATCAATCCCAGATAGCGACCTGGATCATCCAAAACAGGTATTACGGTTGTTTCGTGGGCTGCAGAAAGTCGAATGGCATCGAACACATGCTGATACTCGTTCACATATACCCTTAAAAATGGCGTTTGTATTTCCAACAAAGGAATCGATTTTTCATCCAAGCGGGCCAGTTCATCTTCTCGGACCAAGCCTACAAATCCATTTCCACCAATCACAGGCATCATGGTATGCTTGAAAACAGACATCCACGCAAGTGCCCGCTCCACTGAATCGGAAGATTTCAGCGGAGGCACTAAATCGTTGACAAGGTCTCTGACAAGCATGAGTTTTTAACGTATGAAATGCAAAAATGGTTGTATCGCAACAAACATAATACATTTGAGCCCGAAAAAATGTTTAAATGCCCTAATCGGCATAGCTTTACCCTCGTATGACCAAACTAAGTGTCAATATCAACAAGATAGCCACCTTGCGAAATGCGCGCGGAGGCAATGTTCCCGATGTGGTTCAGACCGCCATTGCTTGTGAACGTTTCGGTGCACAAGGCCTCACGGTTCATCCCCGCCCCGACGGGCGACATATCCGTTATTCGGATGTGAGGCAATTGCGGGAAAAAGTCAAAACAGAATTCAATATTGAAGGTTATCCAACGCATGATTTCATTGAACTGGTGTTGGAGGTGAGACCCGAGCAGGTTACTTTGGTGCCCGACCCGCCAGATGCTTTGACATCCAACTCAGGATGGGACACGATAAAACACCAAGACTTTCTTCGTCAAACTGTGAATCGATTCAAGTCGGCCAACATTCGCGTTTCCATATTCATTGGAACTGATTTGGATTTGATTGAAGCGGCTTCGAAAACCGGAACCGATCGTGTAGAACTTTACACAGAACCCTATGCATTGGATTATACCGAAGACAAGATTGCTGCTGTTAAGCCATTCACTGCTGCTGCAATAGCCGCCCATAAATTTGGTTTAGGTGTTAATGCAGGACATGACTTGAGTTTGGAAAACCTCGAATGGTTTGCAAAAAATGTCCCGTTTTTGGAAGAGGTCTCCATCGGGCACGCCCTAATATGCGACGCTCTTTGGTACGGCTTGGAAAACACCATCCAAATGTATCTTCGCAAGCTCAATCCTTAAGGTCGCTGTCCTTGATTGGCAAAAACCTATACCCATTATTTGACAAAACCTCCAATACCTTAGGCAATACATATTGCAAATTGGTAAAGGCTTTATCATTTTCATGAAAAACCACGATTGAGCCTGGTTTCACATGATTCAAAACGTTTGAAAGGCATTTTTCAGTAGAGATTTCTAGATGGAAATCATAACTCATCACATCCCACATCACTATTTTGTAATTCTCCATCAGTTTCTTTGACTGGCTTGGAAGAATTCGTCCATAAGGTGGCCTGAACAAATTAGAACGGATTATACCTGACGCTTGTGAAATGTCTTTCAGGTAAGATGATTTATTCGTTTGCCATCCGTTCAGATGATTGTATGTGTGATTACCTATGGCATGCCCTTCATCCAATATTCGCTTAACAAGTTCAGGATGCTTTTCCACGTTGCATCCTAACATGAAAAAGGTGGCTTTAGCTCCATATTTGGCCAAGGCGTCCAAAACAAAGGGCGTTAATACAGGGTGGGGGCCGTCGTCGAATGTCAGGAAAACAGCATCTTCAGAATTTTTGATGCGATAGGTGAAACGAGGAAATATCAACCCCGACAAAAAAGCGGGGTTGATAATGTTCCATGTCCACATGGTCATTACGGTTTATTTGCCGAGGAGTCTGGTTTCGGCCGCCTCGTATTTCTTACGCATACCAGAGGCTATTTCTGATCTACCGTAGTTATTGGCTATTCGTTCCAATTCCCTGAATACAGCAATGCTTTGTCCAAGTTCATCCTGAACTCCTGAGAAGAATTCGGAGTTTGCAAGGGAAACGTAATAGTTGAAGTCGTTTTGATAGATTTCACCCAAACGATTCATGATTTGGTCGGCCTTTTCAGTGGCTTCCTTGGAGCGGGGGAAAGGAATCGGGTCAGTTGCTGGCGCCGCGGGAACAAGTACAACTCCTGGGTTGTTGGGATCCGTTATCGCAGGCCTTCCAGGAGAGGAGCCATAATTAGCCACACCGTAATACATCTCTGCAATACGAATCATCATAATATTGTATGGAACCGTGTTATCAGGCATTTCCTTGATGCACTTATCCAAAACATTCATCGCAGAATCTCTTTTGCCTTCCTGTAACAAGGCTTCCGCCAGGCGACCGAAATTGTTGCGCAAGTTCATGGTCATGTTCAGATTGTTTTGGTCTAGATAAACGCGAGGATCCGACATGTTGCCCCATTGGAATATGTTGACAAGCTTATCGTACATCACGCTTGCATTTACAGCGCCCATTTGACCGTCCTGGCGTTTGGGGTTCTTAACCGGCACCAAGCGATATGCCATTCCTTCTAGTTGGAAATAATCTTCAAGATTCAAGTAGCTTTCGCTTCCAACCGTGATGGCGAAATAAACTGGACGCTCCCAGTTATTATGAGCCAACAAATCCAAAATCATGATATCGGCTTTCATCAGGTAACTGCGATCTACGTCGAACTCTACATTTTTAACGATTCGAGAAGCCATTTCTTTGGAAACAGTACCATTGGCAACCACTGTGGCAGAATCCACAGGTATTTTGAATTTGGTGGATGGGAAGTAATTGATCTCTGTTCCGCCTTGAGTAACCGCCTTGGCCTCAGAAAGGTCGCTCGAAATAAACTCGACCACTTCTTTCAGATCAAGATAGCCATCAAACTTCCTGTCGTAAACAGGAAGGTAGTCGCGGGTTCCTTGAATCACCTTATCGTAGGTAAGTGAGAAGGGCACCGGCTCGGAATCATAAGATTTCAGGTGCATCTGCTCGATATACCAATCGGTGTTAAGAAGGCTTAAGTTGATCACGCGAACATCCGTTCTGACTCCTTCGACTTCTTGTGCATACCAGAGCGGGAATGTATCGTTATCACCGTTGGTGAATATGATGGCATTGGGTGCGCAAGAATTCAGATAATTGTACGCGAAATCACGTGAGGTAAAGCGGTGAGAACGATCATGATCGTCCCATCCTTCTTTGGCCATCACCACGGGAACCGCGGCAAACGTGATGGCGAAAGCAGAACCTGCTGCCACAGTTTGGGGTAGTTTTTTAGAGAGCCAATTGGCGATTGCCATAACACCCAAACCAATCCAAATGGCAAAAGCGTAAAACGAACCTGCATAAGCATAATCTCGTTCACGGGGCTGGTAAGGCGTTTGATTCAAATAAATAACAATGGCTATCCCGGTAAAAAAGAAAAGCAGCATCACAATTGTTCCGTCGTTTTTGCTTTTCTTGAAATGGAAGAACATACCAACCAAACCAAGAATCAAAGGCAATAAATAGAAACGATTCATCGCCTTGTTGTTCCCTAATGAATCCGAATATTTATCCATTGGTCCTACACGACCTTTATCGATAAATGGAATACCACTGATCCAGTTGCCTTTGAGCGAGCTACCATGACCTTGCAGGTCGTTTTGCCTTCCGGCGAAGTTCCACATGAAGTAGCGCAAGAACATGTGCCCCATCTGATAGGTAAAGAAAAAGCCGAGGTTCTCTCCCATGGTAGGGTTACGGTCGGATTTTATCTTGGCCCACTCCTTGTATGCCTGCACATGATTGTCTTGGTTGCTGTGCATTCGAGGAAACAAGGTTGAAGCAGTCGGGTCGTAAACGGGTTCAATCTTGTTTCCCGTCTTTTGGTATTTACCATTCAATTCGGCGTAGCTTGCAGAACCCTCTTTCTGATCAATCATTTTAGCAGTGTAATACTGCCCGTACAATAGCGGCCTGTCGCCGTATTGTTCACGGTTCAGGTAACTTAATAGAGCAAAGGCGTTTTCAGGATTGTTCTCGTCCATAGGAGGGTTAGCAAGCGAACGAATAACCACCTGTCCGTATGAGGCATATCCTAAAAGAATGAAAGAGAAGCAAAGGATGGCCGTATTAAGCGTTGGCAGATTTTTTTTGACGGAATAATTCAAGCCAAAAATGATTCCACCCACTAGCAAGGCGACGAAAAACAGGAAGCCCGACCAGAAAGGCAGACCGAAAGTATTAACGAACAGCAAGTCTAAATGGGCACCGATTTTCACAAAACCTTGAATGATCCCATATTGGATGAATCCCAAAATAGCAACTCCGGCGATTGCCGTGATAACGATTCCTTGGGTGGTAGTTTTATATCGTTTGAAATAATACACGTAAGCCAGAGCGGGTATGGTGAGTAGGTTCAACAAGTGAACACCGATAGACAATCCCATCAGGTAGGCGATAAGGATTAGCCACTTATCGGAGTGCTTTTCATCCGAGTGATGCTCCCATTTAAGGATAGCCCAGAAAACCACGGCCGTGAAGAATGAAGACATCGCATAAACCTCGCCTTCTACAGCCGAAAACCAGAAGGAGTCGGAGAAGGTATATGCTACGGCACCCACAAAGCCGGAACCCATGATAGTCAAATAGTTGGCTGTAGTAAGATTCTCATCAGCCACTTTTACCATTTTGCGAGCCAAGTGAGTGATTGACCAGAAAAGGAACAAAATGGTGAATGAGGATGCCAATGCCGATAAAGCATTGACCATGAGGGCCACTTTGGTTACATCTCCGAAAGCGAACATGGTGAATATCCGTCCAATCAGCAGGAACAAAGCGGCTCCGGGGGGATGACCCACTTGCAATTTGTAGGCTGCCGCGATGAACTCGCCACAGTCCCAAAAACTGCCCGTTTCTTCCATTGTCAGAAAATAAACCACCGTGGCAATGGCAAAAGCCAGCCATCCAATAAGGTTGTTGATGAGATTGTATTTTTTCATTTTTCGGAAATGTATCCAGTGCGAAATTAGGAAAAGAGATGATAGTGTTCAAAGGGAGACGTAAATGACGGGGTTGGGGATAAAAGCACTGAGAAACAATACTAGAAAATGGTTGTTTTAAACTAAATTTGCTACTACCAATAAAAGAATCCCTTTTGGCACCCATTTTACCTTGGAATCCTACCTCATACAAGAGGCTTTTAACCCGCGAAGTGCACATCGGAGATGTTCCTTTAGGTGGTAACAATCCGATCCGTGTGCAGTCGATGACCACCACCGACACCATGAACACCATGGCCACTGTGGAGCAAAGCATTCGGATGATTGAAGCCGGTTGTGAATATGTCCGTATCACCGCCCCAAGCATCAACGAGGCGCGAAACCTTGAGGAAATCAAAAAGGAGTTGCGCAAACGTGGCTACAATACTCCCTTGGTTGCCGACATCCACTTTACACCCAACGCTGCTGAGCTTGCCGCTCGTATTGTTGAGAAGGTTCGTGTGAACCCGGGCAATTATGCGGATAAGAAGAAGTTCGAGACCATCGATTACTCGGATGCTTCATACGAATCGGAATTGGAGCGCATCAGGGATCGTTTTACGCCATTGGTTCAGATTTGCAAAGAGTATGGCACCGCTATGCGAATCGGAACCAATCATGGTTCCTTAAGTGACCGCATTATGAGCCGTTACGGAGATTCCCCATTGGGCATGGTGGAATCCGCCTTGGAGTTTTTGAGAATCTGCCGTGAGGAATCTTTCCACAACATCGTACTGAGCATGAAATCCAGCAACCCTCAGGTTATGGTTCAGGCTTACCGACTGCTCATACAAAAAATGCATGCAGAGGGAATGGATTATCCGCTTCATTTGGGTGTGACCGAGGCAGGTGAAGGAGAAGACGGACGCATCAAATCCGCAGCTGGAATCGGAACCTTACTTGAAGACGGTATCGGAGATACGATTCGTGTCTCATTGACTGAGGACCCTGAGTTCGAAATCCCTGTTGCCCGCGAATTGGTTTCCCGTTACAACAATCGTGTTGCCAATCCGCCCATACCTGATTTCCCAAGTTCCACCACTTATAATCCATATGATTACTGTAGGAGAATAACTCGTAGCACCCTGAATCTCGGTGGCGAATGCGTTCCTGTTGTTATCAGCGATCTTAGTAGGCGCAGTGAAATCAACCAGGCTTCCCTTTACCCGATTGGCTATTCCTATTCTGTGCCATTGGATAAATGGAATTTGAGCGACCAGGCATGTGATTTTATTTATGCTGGCGATTTGAGTGTTGACTTTGAAATCCCAGGCACTTTGGGTATCATTTATAACAGCGAAAACTGGAAGAAGCATCACGATAGACCCAGGAGTTACCCGCTATTTTGCGGTTGGGAATATATTGAGAGTGATTTGAAATCAACAGAGTTGAATTTCGTAGCCATTGACGCCTCTGTGATCTTTGGCAATCGAGATTTTCTTGGTGCTATTGGCGAAGACCCAACCGTTGTTTTGGTTCTTGACACCATTAATCCGCATGGCATGGCTGAACAACGACGCATATTTGTTGAGTTGATGAGCCGTGGCGTTCGCACTCCTGTAATTATCAAACGTAATTACCAAACCCATTCGGATGAAATACTGCAGTTGCATGCCTCCACCGATATTGGAGCACTGTTACTGGATGGCATGGGTGATGGCGTATGGATAAAAGCACCGAAGGTGTCCGAAATGAAATCGAACACTGCCTCTTTCGGGATACTACAAGCTACCCGTTGCCGTATCTCCAAAACAGAGTATATCAGCTGCCCTTCATGTGGACGCACATTGTTCGATTTGCAGGAAACCACTGCCAAGATACGATCCCGAACAGATCATTTAAAAGGTTTGAAAATCGGTATCATGGGTTGTATCGTGAACGGCCCAGGCGAAATGGCTGATGCCGATTATGGCTATGTTGGTGTTGGCGTTGGAAAAATCACCTTGTACAAAGGTAGGGAAGTGGTAAAGCGAAACATCGAATCAGATGTTGCGGTAGACGAGCTTATTGATCTGATAAAACAACACGGCGACTGGGTTGAACCGGAGCCTATGAACTCAATTTAATAAACCTAAAACCATAAATCATGCTATCTAAAAAAATCCAAGACCTGCTCAACCGCCAAGTTGAACTCGAGGCGGCATCTTCCCAGTATTATATGGCCATGGCTTCATGGGCCCAAGTGAAGGGATACAATGGCGTATCCAAATTCCTATACACGCACTCCGACGAGGAGCGCATGCACATGCTCAAGCTCGTTCATTTCATCAATGAACGCGGTGGCCACGGCTTGGTGCCAGCCCTAAAGGCACCTACAGCCAACTTCAAAAACATCCAAGAGATATTCGAGATAATCTTGAAGCACGAGGTGCATGTATCTGCTGAAATCAATAAGCTGGTTGAGCGTTGCTTGGCTGAAAAGGATTACACCACCCACAACTTCCTCCAATGGTATGTTTCTGAGCAAATCGAAGAAGAGGCATTGGCAAGAAATATCCTCGATAAACTCAATTTGATTGGCAACGACAAAGGCGGCATGTACCTGTTCGACCGTGATTTGGAATCCTACACAGGTGCAGAAGGGGGGAAATAAATCCTCCTACCACAATTTGAATACGACTGAAAGCGTTTGTTTGCTTTCGGAGAATAGCCATTATATCACCAAAACCATGGATCATTTGAAAAAAGTCATTCACTTAATAGCCGCACTGCTGATAGTGTCCATACCGGCATTTTCACAATCACAATCAACCATCAAGTATGATGCGCTCTTGCAAATGATCCGATTCGGATATGTGGATACGGTGAATGAGGCACAATTGACCGAGGAGGCCATCAAGGCTGTTTTAAAGAAGTTAGACCCTCATTCGGTTTACATCCCTGCCAGTGAATTAAAAGAAATGAACGAGCCTTTGGTGGGTAAGTTCGAAGGCGTGGGAATCCAGTTCAATATTTTTGAAGACACCATCCTGGTTACGCAAACAATAGCAGGTGGTCCATCCGAAAAACTTGGAATCCGTGCCGGTGACCGCATACTGCGGATTGATGGGGAGAATGTTGCAGGAGTAAAGATGACCAACAATGGTGTATTGAAGCGTTTGCGTGGCGATAAAGGAACCAAAGTTAAAGTTGACATATCCAGAAGAAGTGAACCCCAGCCTTTGGAATTCCTGATAACGCGGGATAAGATTCCTATCTTCAGTGTTGACGCTTCTTACATGGCTGACCAAGAAACCGGATACATCAAAATCAGTCGGTTCGCCGATGCAACCGTTGAGGAGTTCAAAACCGCATTGGAAGAGCTGAAAGCATCCGGAATGAAAAACCTCATCCTTGACTTGTCAGGCAACGGTGGTGGTTATTTGAATCGAGCGGTTGAGTTGGCGGATGAATTCCTGGAAGACGATAAACTGATAGTTTATACCGAAGGTCTAAATAATCCCAAGCAAGAAATGTTCTCCAGCTCATTGGGCGATTTCCATAAGGGAAAATTGATTGTGATCATTGATGAATACTCCGCCTCGGCGAGTGAGATTGTTTCCGGAGCGATACAAGACCACGACCGGGGTTTGATTATCGGTCGCCGATCATTTGCCAAAGGGTTAGTGCAAAAACCCATGCCATTACCTGATGGTTCCGCTGTACGACTCACTATAGCTAGATATCACACTCCTTCTGGAAGATGTATTCAAAAGCCTTATGAAAAGGGGGATGAATACGATGACGATATCTCCAACCGCATGAAAAAAGGTGAGCTGTACCATGCTGACAGCATCAAATTCATTGACTCGTTGGCTTATAAGACCACGGCGGGAAGAACTGTTTATGGCGGAGGCGGCATAATGCCCGATGTTTTTGTGCCGCTCGACACAAGTTATAGCAGTAAATACTGGGGAGAGTTGCAGCGAAAATCACTGCTATTTGAATTCGCCTTGAGCCACACCGACCGTAATAGAAACGAGCTGCTGCAAACCTATCCCAATATCAACATATACAAGAAGGATTTCAATGTTAGCGAAGACATGCTGCAACAGTTCATCGCTTTCGCAGAAAAAAAAGGTGTCGCATTCGACTCAACAGGTTATGCAACTTCAAAACCATGGATCATGATACAGCTTCGTGCACTAATTGCCCGTGATCTTTGGGATATGGAATCTTATTTCCAAATCGTTAACGAGAAAAACGATTTCTATGTAACCGCTATGCGATCCATGTACGACAATACGTTTGAGAAAAAAGGGGTTACACCTGAAGGTGGTAAGTCCAAGCCGAAGTCAGGAAAAAAGTGATTCTTAAAACTACTCCAAACGAATATTGAGCTTTTGTCAAAGTGTGGTGAAAAACCACTCGGTTGCGATGCCTAACATCAAACCTGCATAAATCTGGGATTCCGTATGTGCGCCAAGTCGCATGCGTGCGGATCCGAGCAGTCCTGCCAATATCACCGAGGACAAAACAGGTGTCAACAGATCAGCGCCCAAGCGAATGGATATGCCGACCAGAATACCAATGAGTCCGCCGATTCCAACCATGTGAATGCTGATTTTCCATTTGAAGTTGATTAGCCAGGAAATGAAAATTGAAAGCGCAGCACCCAAAACCATGTTTGGAATTATTCGTGGAACTGGCATCAGCAAAAGCAAATAATATCCAAGCACAAAGTATAGTCCTGCAGTTACAAATGGGATACGACGCTCCTTCGGGTTCTCCATTTCCAAGCTCTGAATAGACCCTTGTTGCAACAGAAACACGGAGGTAACTACGGGAAGCGCGGCAGTGGTTACAAAAACAACCGTGATGACCAATTGCTGAACGTAAGGAGAAATACTGAATGCGAGATATGTATTGAGGTTCAATACCAACATAACTGCATAAAAAGGCATCAGCAAGGGATGCAAAACATAAGACAACAAGCGCGAAAACAACATAGACCTAAAGCTCCTTACGCATTCGGGCAACTGGAATATTCAATTGCTCACGGTATTTCGCAACAGTTCTACGGGCAATGTTATAGCCTTTATCCTGGAGGATTTTCATCAGCTTTTCTTCGGGCAATGGCTTCCGCTTGTCTTCGGCTTCAAGGGCTTCGGAAAGGATTTTCTTAACCTCCCTGCTGGATACCTCTTCACCGGAATCGGTGGACAATGATTCTGAAAAAAAAGTCTTGAGCAAGAATGTGCCAAACGGGGTTTGTACATATTTGCTGTTAGCAACCCTTGACACCGTTGACAAATCCAAGTTGACTATTTGCGCGATGTCTTTTAGAATCATCGGGCGTAGTTTCTTTTCATCACCCTCCATGAAATAATCCTTTTGATACTGCATGATGGCATCCATGGTTCTGATGAGTGTCATTTGCCTTTGACGGATGGCATCAATAAACCATTTGGCAGCATCCAATTTCTGCCTTACAAAAGTCAGTGCCTCCTTACCTGAACGGCTATTGGCATCTTTGGCATACTCCTCAAGCATTCGTGTATATTGACGACTAACCCGCAAATCAGGGGCGTTTTTGGAATTAAGCGTAAGCTCCAACACACCATCGTTATTGATGATGATGAAATCCGGAATCACATGTTGGGACGAGCGAGGGTCATCAGCATAACTTCCTCCTGGTCGAGGGTTGAGATGCAAAATCTCATCGACTGCAGCCCTTAAGGCATCATCATCCAACTCCATGGATTTTGAGATCTTATCGTAATGCTTTTTGGAGAATTCATCCATGTGTTCGTGAAGGATCTCCATGGCGTTCCTAACAGATGCCTTGTGTGGATCCTTTCTGGATATCTGAAGCATCAGGCATTCGCGCAAGTCTCGAGCACCAACACCAGCAGGATCGAAGGTTTGAATAACCGATAAGACCTCCTCTATTTCCTCCGGTTTGGCTTCCAACCCTTGGGCGAATGCCAAGTCATCGCAAACCGACTCAATTTCACGGCGTAAATAGCCATCCTCATCCAAACTTCCTATAAGATGGGTGGCAATCAGGTATTGTTTATCGTCGAAATCACAGAGCCCAAGTTGAGCCAATACCATATCATGAAAAGTATTACCTGCGGCCATTGGAATTTCGGTCCTCTCTTCATCAGGCCCAGTATTGTTCACCCTGGTTCGGTAATCGGGTTCATCATCTTGTATGTATTCCGAAATATCAAAATCATCACGGTCATCATTGCTGGAGTCCTGGTCGTCACCGGAATTGTCAGAAGCCTCTAAATCATCATCGCGGTCTTGCACATCCTCATCATCCTCGGCGGGACCTTCTTCCAAAGCAGGATTCTCCTCGAGTTCATCCTTGATTCTTTGCTCCAAGGCCATCGTGGGTATTTGCAATAGTTTCATGAGCTGAATCTGTTGAGGAGACAGCTTTTGAAGGAGTTTTTGTTGGAGAGACTGCTTAAGCAATTTACGATTGACGATTGACGATTGACGATTGACGATTGACGATTTACAATTGACCATTGACTAATGACCATTGACTAATGACCATTGACTAATGACCATTGACTAATGACCATTGACTAATGACCAATGACTAATGACCGTTGACTAATGACCAATGACTAATGACTAATGACTGATGACTAATGACTAATGAC
>JBJTQS010000173.1:0-6565 GCA_046075765.1 Bacteroidota bacterium | reverse complement strand
CGTTCTGCGAAGGAATCGCGCAAGCGGTGTACGACAAGGTCTGACCGGGACACACCTGTGTAGGACCGTTGATGCAGGTAGAAGCAGCCACGGTACCGCGGATACCGGCAGCGTTGGTCTGGCTAGTACGTCCGCAAGCGTTACCTGCGAACACACGGATGAAGTAGTTCTGCTGTGGCAATACGAACGATACGTTCACGCAGTTGGTGTTGGTCTGGATCGGACCAACCTGACCATTGAACAGGATCGACTGGTTGTGTCCATTCTGGGTAAACCATTGGTAGAAGGTTGCACCAGGAACCGGGTTCACACATACGGTTGAGTTCACACCAGGCGCGGCAGCTGTTGGCAATGTAGAGAAGGTCGGAGCCGAAGCAGGACCACCTGTTGAAACGGTAACAGTGATCGACTGGCAAGCGGTAGTGTTACACAAACCTTCAGCACGCACATAGTAAGTGGTGGTTACGGTTGGAGCAACAGTTACAGAAGTACCTTGACCTACATAGTTGGCAGCGCCACCGCAAGCGGTGCGGTACCATTTCCAAGAGGCTTGCTCACCCAGTGAACCGCCGTTCACCGTCAAGGTGATGTTCTCACCTGAACAGATGTTGTTGAAGTCGCGGTTTGAAGTCACGGAAGTGGCAGCAGTAGAAGGCTCCAACACGGTTACATTGAAGCTGGCCGAAGAAGTGTTTCCATATACGTCGGTAGCTGTGTAAGTAACGGTAGTGGTTCCGCTTGGGAAGTTGGTTCCAGGAACATGTGTGGAGTTGATGATCACACCGGCACAGTTGTCTGTGATGGTAGGCACGGTCCAGGAAACAGGGTTACAAGAAGAGATGTTCGCAGGCACGTTGGTGATAGAAGGTGCGTTGATGTCGGTTACAGTCACCGAGAATGAACTGGTAACGGTAGCGCCTTCGGCATCGGTAACCGAGAAGGTGTTCACGGTAGTACCTACTGGGAACAAGGCACCAGAGCCAAGACCGGCAGTCTGGATTACGTTGCCCAAACCTACTGGACAGTTATCCGTAGCTGTTGGAGGTGTGAAGGTCACATTTGCACCGCAAGCGTTTGCAGCTGCATTCACCGAGATGTTGGAAGGAGTGCCAACCAATACCGGAGGAATGTTTGGCTCAGTACCAACAGTGATGCTGGTAGTGGTACCGCACAGGTTACCATCGGAGATGGAGAAGAAGTAGGTTCCAGGGGCGACACCAGAGAATTGAGCAGGTGAACCGAAGGTTGAGTACAAACCACCATCGGAGATGGAGTAAGAACCGTCGCCACCACTGATACCGATTTCCATTAAGCCGTCAGAATATCCTGGACAAGTCTCGTTAGAGAATGTTGTATAGTCCACATCTGGATTATCATTCACGGTAAGGAAGTCGAAACCTTGAGCGGTACAGCTGTTCTGGTCGGTCACGGTCACGGTGTACTGACCGGCGTTGCTTGCGGTTAATCCGGATACCAACGGGTTCTGATCAGTTGATGAGAAGTTGTTTGGACCGCTCCAAGCATAGGTTACCGATCCGGCTGAACCGCTGCAAGCAGCGGTGGTCCAGGAGTAGAGGGTGCTACCAGCTGTTCCGGCACCTGCAGCCAGGGTGTACAGGGTGGTGTTGGACTGGTTGATGATCTGCAGACCCACTTCCGAAGGATAGGTACCTCCGTTGACATAGAACAGGGTGTATGGGGTGTTGCCGGCCAAAGTCACAGGGATGTCGATAGTCGAACCGTTGGTGAATGTAGGTCCGAGGGTGGTTACCACGGTAGCGCCTTGACGGACTTGCATGGTGGCACCGTTCCAGCCGTCGCCGAAGGAGTCGGTGAGGCGGAAGATGTAGTTACAGGTGGTGGAACCGGAAGTTCCAGGAGTACCGAAACCGAAGAACAAGGCGTTCTGGCCTTCGCAGTACGGACCTCCGTTGAATCCGAACACGGAAGGAGGGTTGAAGATGTTCTTGGTAAGGGTGGTGCTGCTGGAGCAGAGGTTATCGGCCACGGTGAGGGTGTAAGTGGTAGTCACCTGTGGGTTATCGGTAGCGTTCTGGGTGGAAGCCGAGAATCCGTTGGTACCGCTCCAGGAGTAGGTTACCGGACCGGCATAGGTGAAGGTGATGCCAGGGTCAGGAGTGAAACGGTAAGCATCCAAGGCACCGTTCCACAGGGATGCGTTACGACCGGGCACGGCATTGGCCAAGCTACCGGTAGCGTTCTCGATACCTTGGGTGTGGTTGGAACCGTCGTTGGTCATCTGGGTGGTGTGGATCTCGATCACATTGGTGGACTCATAGAGGTGGATCTGGCCCGATACGGGTGAACCGCCACCACCGAAGTGAGGCACATTGTTGAACCGGATCACGAACACGCGGTTAGGAGCCGAACCCACGGTGGCGTAAGAGATGCCGTTGGTGGTGTTGTTCAAGTCATCCCATGCCAATGCAATCACATTGTTTGGTGCACCTGAGAATGGAATCAACTGTCCGGAGCAGCATCCTGAACCGGCGGTAGCATCGAAAGAGACGAAACCGTTGGTGGAGATATAGATGTTGTTGTAGCTGTTGCCGTAGAAGGTGAAGTTGAACGGAATGGAGTAAGGACCACCCAGCACATCGTCACCTGTTGGACCTGCGGTACCAGCAATGGTGATAGGAGCATGCGGAATGCTGGCGCCAGTGTAGGTACCTCCGGGAGCACCGGGGATCAGCTGCGAGGTGAGGGTCACTTCGGTTCCGGGACATGAAGTGCCGGTGGGAGTGAGGGCTGAAGTGGCCACAGGACCGCCAATCACATTCAAGGTAATAGAGCTGTTGGCGATACACAATCCGCTACCAACGCTGACAGAATAAGAAGTGGTAACCAAAGGCGATACGGTGATGGATTGCGATGTGGCAGCGGTGTTCCACGCGTAAGGACCAGGAACCACCGAGTTGGCGGTGATGGTAACAGAAGTACCACGGCAGATATCAGTGGAAGGTGAGGAAGTTGCAAATGCGATCGGCGGAGGCGCGATCACGGTGGTGATCACATTGGAGAACGCATCAGGCGTACAACCGGTTCCAATGAAACGCACACGCAAGTAGAAGGTGGCAGGACCGTTGGCAACCAACGACTGGTTTACGTTGGTGGCGTTGGAGATGTTGGTGTAGTTCACCTGGTCGGTAGAGAACTGCCACTGGATGCTGCCGCTGTAACCTGGACCAACAGAGTAAGCCAAGGTGGTGTTACAAGAAGCATTGGTAGGTCCGTTGATGTTGGAAGCCACTGCAGGAACGGGAGCCGTGAAAACGATGTTCACGGTGTAATCTTCCGTTTCCCCCCAAGTATAAGTACCGCAACCGTTAACAGCAGGCAGTGAGCTCTCAATAGCTACCACGCGCATGCGGGTGTTGCCTAAAGTGGCACAGTTCGGGATGATGATGTTACCGGACAGAACGGTACCACCAACTTGGAAAGTCGTGAGCGGACTGGTATAACCCAATTCACCGGCATCGTCGAAGTCACCATCTTGGTTTCCATCGATGAAGATGCGCACATAACCGGAGTAGGCAAAACCACCGCACTGACCAACGGTCACGCTGAACGGAACGCTGGTACCTTGTCCCAAATTAGGAACGGTAGCGAATCCGGCGTAGTTGCTGTAGCGGTTTTGTAATGATCCAGGCCCAGGTGCAACCGATGCACAGGTGGATGAGTTGTTCAAAGTGCCGATGGTCACATTGAAGATCTCGTCATCAGCAGTAGATGTCGCTGCACTGGCGCAATAGCACAGTACACTGCCTACTTGAATAGGTGCGGAAGTGGCAGTAAGTCCGCTGAAGGTACAAGTAACTTCGGCGCGGTACCATGTGGCAACAAACTGGCTGGCTACGCTGTAGGTTGGTCCTTGTACAGCGGAACCACATGCGTTGGTAGTCCAAGAGTGCAAAGTGGTGTTCAAGAAGCTTGGCCAGTTGGTAGGCTGGGCGGTGTAAGTGTAGATAACCGTACCGGCTTCGTTCAGAATCTGGATGCCCACTTCATCAGGCCATGAGCCTTGAACAGACCAGAAAAGATTGAATGAAGTAGAAGAGCTCAATGACACTGGTACATCAATGGAAAAGCCGGTTGTAAAAGTAGAGCCTAATGTTGCAACTACGGAAGTTCCTTGACGCACCTGCATCTGGGCACCGTTCCAACCGTCGCCGAAGGTATCGGTTAAACGGAAGATGTAGTTGCAAGAACCACCCGCACCCAAGTTGGTCCAAGGACCGTTGGCTGTAGGAGCTGACTGCCATTTGAAGGTGTTACCGAGTGTTGAAGGCGTATTGGAAAGACTGAGCGTGAACGCTTGCGCACTGTTGTTACAAACAGCGCTTAGGGATGAGAGTGTATTTCCTGGAGTTGGTGTGCCATTGCAATTGTTGGAGGGTGCAATGTTTACACGGTAATCTTCAGTTTCACCCCAAGTATAAGTGCCGCAGGCATTAACAGTAGAAGACTCAACATTCACCACACGCATTCCGGTGGTACCGAGAATTGCGTTTAGTGGAACATTTACTGTTGAAGTTGCAGTGTGGTTACCTGTTGTAAGTGCACCATCCAATACCAATTCGGAGGCGTCATAAGTTCCACTTTGGTTGAAATCAATCCACATGCGCGACTTATTTCCATAATTTCCACCGCAAGTAGTCATGGTTACAGAAGCAGGATAAGAGGCTCCTTGCAACAAGGTAGGTGCGGTAACGGAAGTGGTGAAGTTCGAGTATTGGGAGGCAACGGATCCAGGTCCGGGCGCCACCACACCACATGATGAAGAGTTGTTGAGTGTACCCAGGGTAACATTAGTAATGTCTTCATCAGCATTGGATGTAGCATTCGATGCACAGTAGCAACTCAAGAACGAATTAATACCCACTTGAACTGGGTTTGATGTGCCGCTGCTGTTAGAACATGTAACGATACATTGGTACCAGGTGTTGGTAGTGGGTGATGCAGTAGTATTGGGTTGGTTTGGACCGAAGTTGGTCCAAGGTCCGGATGAAGAAGGACCCGATTGCCATTGGTAAGAGTTACCAGTGGTGGTTGGTACATTTTGGATAGAAAGGCTCACACTGGAACCGGTACAAATAGAGCTCAAGGATGCAACGGTGTTTCCAGGGTTAGGAATACCGGAGCAAGCGTTACCCGCGATGATGTTCACATAGTAATCTTCGGTTTCACCCCAAGAATAAGTTCCGCAAGCATTCACAACGGTTGACTCCACATTCACTACACGCATGCCGGTGATACCAGGTAGGGCGCTGGGTGGAATCAGCACAGAAGCGGTTGCAGTGTGGTTACCGGTAGTAAAAGTACCATCCAGAACCAATTCAGCAGCATCATAAGATCCGTTTTGGTCGAAGTCAATCCACATTCTGGACTTGTTGCCGTATGATCCGCCGCATGAAGTCATGGTAACGGAGGCCGAAACGGTAGAACCTTGCGCGAGCACGGGTGCGCTTACAGATGTGGTGAAGTTCGAGTATTGGGAGGCAACGGATCCAGGTCCGGGCGCCACCACACCACATGATGAAGAGTTGTTGAGTGTACCCAGGGTAACATTAGTAATGTCTTCATCAGCATTGGATGTAGCATTCGAGGCACAATAACATCCCAGGAATGGGTTTACAGCAACAGATACACAGTTGCTGGTATTGCTAAGTCCGCTGTTAGAACAAGAGGTGATAACACGGAAGGAGGTGGCTGCCGTTATGTTGGCGGTTAACGAAGCCGAAGTAGCACCAGCGATGTTAGTCCAAGGACCATTGCATGAAGTAGCCGATTGCCAGGTGTAAGTTACACCTGTGCCAGCTGTGAGACCGGTAGCAGAAACAGTGAAGTTGGTTGAAGGACATATAGACGCTGGTGCGGTGATAGTTCCGGCGTTAGGCTGACCGGAGCATGGTATGGCTGGGATGAAAGTAACGCAGCCTATAAAACCACGGGGGTAGAAGGAAAAAGCAGTTGAACTCAAACGGGGTGCACCAGCGGCGCTGGCTCCCGCAGTACTGAGACCGCCATTGATGATGTCACATCCACCTGAGGATGTTGTGTAAGTAATACCAGCTGTAAGAGTAGAGTAGCGCAGGTTACCTGTGGTTTGTGCAGAAGCACTTGCCGCATTAATAGCGATACCATAAGTAGCTCCAGCAGGAACCAACAAGTTCAAACCTCCGTTGAAAAAGGATTGACCTGTTGTGGTGGTTCCGCTTGCAACACCGGAAATGGTGGATGATCCGAACTGAATCCAGTTGCCGGAGGTCAGCGCCGGAAATGCGGCGGCTGAACCGAATGCCAAAGGAGTAGTACGGTACCAAGCCTCGGTGGCTGTTAGCAAGGTGTTCGAGCATACACTCGAGATGTCGGTGATGATTACCGCGTATGCGTTGTTGTTGCGGAAGTTGAAGGTCACCTTACCGTTTCCGTTGTTGTTGGCAACATTGGTACAAACGGGCTGGGCAGACACTTGGGTGGCCGCAACAAACACAAACGCAATACATACGAGCCATGAAATGGCTGTACGGATTTTGGTAGTGAT